>JBOFFO010000364.1:0-5869 GCA_051648665.1 Beijerinckiaceae bacterium
TATCGACGCCATTGGTCGCGCCGTTGATCGCGCCCGTGCCCTTGACCGTCACAGTGCTGTTGACGGACGTGACCTTGACGCCCTGCTGGTCGGTCGAGGTCGCCGTGCCGTCGACGGTAATGTCGGTCGCGCCGGTCGATTGCCCGGCCTTGGCCTCAATCGCGGCCCCGCCAGTGGCGGTGACGGTCTTTGCTCCCGCAACGGAAATCGCGATTGTACCCCCGTTGGCGGCCGCCGTCGCGTTGTCGACGAAGATGCCCTTGCCGCCGGTAGCGTTCACATTGGCATTGGCCTCGACAATCGAGTTGCCGCCCTTGGTCTGCAGGATAGCGGCGCCGTTGCCCGCAGTGGCTGTCACGGTGTCGCCGATGGTGATCTTGGCCGTACCGGTGCTGCTCGACAAAGCGCCGACGCCTGCCTTGCCGTCCACGGTCGCGCCGGCATTCGTCGTGATCGTGATATTGCCGGTTGACCCCGCCGCCGTGAGTTCACCGACAATGCCTGCGCCGGCAGTGGCCTTGACCGCGCCATTCGCAGTGATGTCGATATTGCCGGCAGCCGTGGCAGAACGCGCCTCGATGCCGAAACTGCCGCCGGCAGTGACCGGACCGAACTGGCCAACAATATCGCCCGTGGTCGCTGTGCCTGAAATGGTGACGCCGGTACCGGTCGCGTTGATCGCGCCCGGAAGCGTGACGTTGGCCGAGCCTGCGCCCGTCAGCACAATGCCAAGACCCTCGCCGACGCCGAGATTCGTGATGGTGCCTGCGCCCGTCACCGTCAGCGGTCCGGCGGCGTTCAGGCTGAGCGCAGCAGTGCCGCCCACAGTCGGCGTCTTGCCGGCGTCCACCTGCACCGATCCGTTGACAGTCACCCCGATCGCGGTCGCCGGCGTGTTCGTGATCGCCAGCCCGAACCCAGTGATCGTATTGCCGGCGGGAATATCGACAGTGACCGGGATGGCACCACCATTGGTATAGCTGCGGGCGGTGGCAGAAGGCGGCGCGCCTGCCGTGTCCGTTGTCGTCATCGTCGTGCAGGTCAAGACCGACCCCGCAACCGTGCAATCAGCCAGCGCCACCGTTGGATTGACGGACAAGGCGGCCACAAGCACGCCGCCGACTAGTGCCGTGCTGGCCGCAAGCCGCAGGCTGCGGGAAGGCTGGGCATTCAGTCGCCGAGAATCGGGCAAAGCCGATGTCCGCACCGCAACCTTCGCCTCAAATGAATTCAGCATCGCAACCTCTGACGAATCCCAAATGGCCGCGCTGCGGCCAGAATCCCGTTAATTCTATGTTACTTTACGGTCCGCCAACTGGCCTTGGCAACCCGACCAGCCCGAAACAGTGAACGAGTGTTAACGTTTGACCCTCTTTTGCCCGCAGAATCGGTTTCGCAGAAATTCTTCATAACAATATGATATATCTATCTTTTTATAGAGAAAAACATACACCTTGCGATTCACCGCCGCATTCGCGCCGCATACCCGCCCCGTTTCCCGAGCGCTGTTGCCGGCACGCCACAGACCCGTGGCGAATCTGCCTTGCCTGTGGCCGGAGGCGGCTTTCCAACCCAGCACAAACTGGCTAGTCCGAACCGAACGTCAGCCGCCGCCCGATGAGAGAGACTTCGCGATGAGCACACAGGCCGCCTCCGCCGATCTGGAAGCCACGATCGCCCGCACCGCGCTGAAGTATGATCTGCTGCCCTATGTCTCGAACCCGTTCCCGCAGACCATCCCCGCGCGCACCGGGGCCATCGCCCGCCTGTTCGGCCTGAACCCGGCGCCCATGGAAACAGCCCGCGTACTGGAACTTGGCTGCGCCTCCGGCGGCAACATCATCCCGCTGGCCAGCCGGTATCCGAACGCCCGCTTTGTCGGGGTCGATCTCTCGCGCACGCAGGTCGCCGCCGGCCGCGCCCGGATTGCGGCACTCGGCCTCAACAACATCGAGATCCTGTGCCAGAGCTTTACCGAGTTGAATGAGAGCGTCGGCACCTTCGATTACCTGGTTTGCCACGGCGTCTATAGCTGGGTGCCCGGCCCGGTGCGCGAGGCGATCCTGCGCATCGCCCGCGAGCGGCTGGCGCCCGATGGCATCGCCAACATCAGCTACAATGTCCTGCCCGGCTGGCGGATGATGCAGGCGATGCGTGACGCCTTCCAGATCGCGGTGCCGGACCAGCTCGATTCCCGTGCCCGTGTGGCGCAGGCCCGCGCTTTTCTGTCGGTGCTGCGCGAGCAGAGCGCGCCCGCCGGCCCCTATGCAGAAATGCTGCGCACCTGGGACGAACGGTTCAAATCCCTGCCGGAGGACTACATTGCCCATGAGTTTCTGGAAGAGGTCAACGAGCCTTGCACCTTCCGGGATTTCATCAGCGGCGCTGAACAGGCCGGCCTATCCTATCTCGGCGACAGCGACCTGCCTTCCATGATCCTCGATAACCAATCCCCGCAGGCCGCCGAAAAGGTCCGCGCCTATGCCGGCAACAATCTGGTCGCGACCGAGCAGATGCTTGACATGATCTCGGGCCGGACCTTCCGCCAGACCTTGCTGGTGCATGGCGCACTCAATGGCCGGATCGTCCGCAACCTGACACCAGCCGCGCTTGAAGGCATGCACTTTATTGGCAGCAGCGAATTGAAGGCCGCGCAGGAAGGCGCGAATGGCGTCATCACAGACAGCGCCGGGCGGCGCATGACGACCGCAGTGCTGCCGGTCATGACGGCGCTGGAACAGCTCGTGAAGCGCTTCCCCGGTTCGGCCACACTGGAGGATATGCTCGGCGCACTTTCGGCCAACGACCGCAAGACCTATCGCGATATGGTCTATGACGCCGTTTTCCGCATGGTGATTGCAGGCCTGCTGATCCCGCTGACCGAGCCGGTGCCTGCCGCAGCCACTGTCAGCGCCAAACCCCGTGCGTCGGCTGTTGCACGTCTCGATGCCGGCCGGGGCGAGGCCAGCACCGCCAGTCTGCGCCATGAGCGGGTGGCGCTCGATCCGGCCGCGCGCGCCCTGCTCCCTCTGCTTGACGGCCAGCATGAACGCCCCGCGCTGGTTCAGCGTCTGCTCTCCGAAGCAAAGTCCGGACGGATCGGATTTAATGAAAATGGCGTGCCCGTAACTGACGCCGCCGGTATGGCCCGGCTGGCCGAAACTGCCACGGATCAGTTGCTGACCGGCATTGCCCGCGCAGGGCTTCTCGAAGCCTGAAAAATTATCCCGCCACCGCCTGGGAAGCAGCCGTAAATGCAGCTTGTAGCCGAGCCGCCGCCGCTTGAGCCGTGATCGCCTCGACATACACGCGCAATTCCGGCGCATTGCCGGAAGGGCGGAAATGCACGGTTTCGCCATTGCCGAGCGTGAATCGCATGCCGTCGGTTTCATCAAGCGCAGCCACACCGCCGGCATCGGAAAAAAATGCCCGGCGGAAATCGACGTCTGCACTCAGGCGATGCAAAAACGCCGCGCTGCGATCCTGCGGCACATGTTCGACGCGCGTTGAATCCGCATGGGCGAAGCGAAAGCCGGCTGCGATATCTTTCAAGGGCATTCGCGCTGTTGCGATAGCGGCAAGCACGCAAATGATCGGCAGCATCGCATCCCGCGTCAGCAGGCGCGGCAGCACGCGGCCATTATGGCTTACATCATCGCCCAACAACACGCCGCCATTGGCCTCGAAGCCAATCACCGGCCCATGGCCGGCTGCGCGCTGATCCTCAACGCCCGCTATGACAAAAGGCGAACCAACCTTGGTGCGCGTGACGCGCCGGAAATTCTTTTCCAGTTGCGAATTGGAGGTGACCGGCGTGACGAGGGTGGTGACGCCTAGCAACCGCGCGGTCATCGCGCCAACCAGGTCGCCGCGCAAAAATTGTCCCTCGCCGTCAGCGATCAAGGGACGGTCTGCATCGCCGTCCGTCGAAACGATGGCGTCAACGCGCGTTGCGCGCGCAAAGTCCGCCGCCAGCGCCCTGTCCTCATCCCGCACCGCTTCGGTATCGACGGGAATAAAACGCTCTGCCCGTCCAAAGGGGATGACGCGCGCGCCCATTGCGCCGAGCACATCGGCAATCACGTCGCGCGCCACGGATGAATGCTGATACACGCCGACGGTTACGCCATTCAGCAACGCTGGGCCGAAAAAATCCGTGTAACGCGCTTTATATGCCGCGAGCGGATCCTGTTCCGGCGTCCTCATCGCGGCGTGCGTCCGCGTCACGGCCTGAATGGCAAGACGTGCGTGCCATTCATTGATTCGCGCCTCATCTGCTTTCACAATCTCGCCTTCGGCGCGGTAGAACTTCAACCCGTTGCGATCATCGGGAATATGACTGCCTGTGACCATGATAGAGGGCGCACCGGCTGCCATCGCAGCCAGCGCCAGCGCCGGCGTCGGCAATCGCCGCCGCACAGAGTTGTGCAATGGCCAGACTGCTCGACCGATAGTCGCGGCCGATAAAGACCTGCTGCTGGCGTGCTCCCAAAGCGCCGTCTTCCCGCAGCATTGCGACGAAAGCAGCGGTGTAGGCAAAGGCCGGCACACCCTGCAGATCGGTGACGAGGCCACGCAGACCGCTTGTGCCGAATTTCAGGGAAGACATCGCGGGCGTCACTGAGTGTTTATCCCGGCCATTACGCCACACGCTGCGCTGGCGTGCAGGCGCCAAGCACCCGGTCCGACTCAAAGGCGGCGACGAAAATATGATAGAATGTGCTCGATGGCATATGCTCGCTGATGACATGGCCATCGGCTGTGCGCTGGTCGATCCATCCGCCATCCGGCACGCCATTGAGATACAGGCGATGGAGCATACGCACTGCGGCGCATGCTTTTTCACGCGCACCAGGCACACCCGCTTCTGTTTGCGCCAGCCACGCCTTCGCCAGTTCCGTCTGTGGCCAGGTGCGCGCAGTATGTTTCAGCAAGCGGCCAAAGCGGTCCGCCTCGTCGAAAAGCATGCCCGTTTCCGGATCCGCCGTCGCCAGCGCGCTGGACAATAGCCGGGCCGGCAAGTCCGCCGGAATATCGCCGCCCATCGCTGCGTAGCGCCGCATGAGCCAGACCCATTCGGCCATATGGCCAGGCTCGACGATATTGCCTTCAGCGCCAGCGCGCGGCGACCAGTCATCGTTGAAAAATTCGCGGATCGTGGCAGTTTCCGCATCGACGAACTTGTCTGTCATCAATGAAAAAATATTTTGCGCCCGCGCCAGCGCGCCGGGCCAGCGCAAAGTTTCATGCAACGCCAGCATGGCCTCGAAAGCATGCATGTTGGGATTCTGCCGGCGCGGCAGCGAGGCCGGAAAGCCTTCGAGCAATGTGCCCTGCGCATCCGTCAGCGCTTCATCCACGAACGCCATGGTCGCATCGACAATGTTGCGCACTTGCGCATCGCCGCTGACGCGCGCCAGCCATGCCGCACCGAGAATGACGAACATATGATCGTAAGTATCGCGCAGCGGATTGTTCACGCTGCCATCGGGATTGAGCAGATGGACAAAGCCCGGCGCGCCATCAGGCGCGTGTCCCTTCGCCATCATGTAGTCGAAACCATTGAGCGCCACGCGCACGCCATCAGGAAACCAGCCCGCATGGGCCGCATGCGCATAGACATAGATTTGCCGCGCCTGCACCCGCAGACGCCGGATGGCCTGCCGATCCGGCGAGCCATCATGAAAAAGCCGTTCAAAAAATCCGCCACCCTGCCCGTCGACGCCGCGCGTCGCCCAGAAAGGCAGCGCGTGCTCCATGCACCAGCGTTTCAGATCGGGCACATCTTCAGCGGAAGCGCTCATGAATTGACGATGTCCTTGATTTCCGACGCGCGCGATTTCGGCGCAACGAACACGCCTTCGGGCCG
>JBOFFO010000365.1:0-5444 GCA_051648665.1 Beijerinckiaceae bacterium
GAAGCCCAGCCGTGTGCCTTCAAAGCGCAGGCCGATTTTTGTCAGCGCGCCCATTTTCAAGCCGGACAGTGCGCGGATTGTTGGGGCGGGCAGCGCCGGCGTGAAACGGATCGCCGCTTTTTGCAGGACGCCGACCGAAACCGTCACGATGGCATAGCGCGCGCGGATGTCGCCCTGATCGGTCACGACGCGCACGCCGCTGCCGCTCCAGTCAATCTCGGTCACACGCACGCCCGTGCGCACGGGCAGGGCAGCGGCGATTTTTTCCGCCAGCGCGCCATAGCCGCCGGGCACCGTCAGATTGCTGCCGCTGGCAAGCTGCTGCCAGTCCGCCACGGACACGTAGCGGTCCTCCTCGCCGGTCGCCATGCGCGACTGGCTGCGGCCGGAGCGGCGCACATCGTCAGGCTCATTCTTCAAGGCATCGGCGAAGGACAGGTCATTGGACGAATCGATGTCCTCAAAAATTTCCGCGGCACGCCGTGAGGCCCGCCGCCGGGCCTGAATTTCATCGTCGGTGAAAGGCTGTCCGTTCCGGAAGGCGCGCGATCCTTGCCAGAGCGGTTCGCTGCCATTCGGGTCAACGCCCGCTTCACGCGCCAGATCGGTCCAGGGGTTGCGCGTTGAGAAATGGATGAATTCGCCGCCGGCGTCGAAGAAGGGACCCAGCGACCGGTCCGTGTGCAACCGACCGCCCGCGCGCTGGCGGGCTTCAACCATGACATAGGACACGCCGCGCTTTTGCAGTTCGCGCGCCGCGCCAATGCCAGCAGCGCCCGCACCGATGATGACAACCGCGGTTTCATCGGATCGCGCTGCACCGGCGACCGTGAAGGTGGCGCCGGTGCCGAGCAGGAATGAGCGGCGGTCAATCAGCATGGAGCCTCAATGGGCGTTGAGAAAATCATCAATGCGCGCCAGCGCATCGTCTGTCAGTTTGCAGGGAAATGCGACAAATACATGGGCGCCGCCCGGCCACACGGCAAGCTCGGCGCTGTTGCCCGCCTGAAGCCATTTCGCCGCCATGAACAGGCTGTCATCAAGCAGCGCATCGCGCGTGCCGATGGTGAACAGCGCCGGCGGAAGCCCGCGTAAATCCGCATGCAGCGGCGACACATCCGGCTCGTGCAGATCGGCGCGGCCTTGAAGGTAGGAAGCACCGAACAGCCGGATGTCGCGTGTGGTCAGGATCAGCCGGTCATGGAAGCGTCGCGCACTGGGCGTCATGGCCAGATCATAGCAGCCCGCAATCAGGCTTGCGCCGGCGAAGGGACGCAGATTGTGCTTGTCGCGGAGCCGCACCAGCGTCGTGACGGCCAGATGCGCGCCAGCCGATTCCCCGCCGATGAACAGGCGGTCGGTGCCAAAGGCGGTTCTGGCATGGCCGATGAACCACAGCGCCGCCGCTTCGCAATCATCGTTGGCGGCAGGGTAAGGGTCTTCGGGCGCAAGCCGGTAATCGACGGAAACGACGGCAAGCCCGCACCGGTCCGCCATACGCGCCAGCCGGTCATCCTGCATGTCCGCCGTGCCGAGCCGCCAGCCCCCGCCATGGATGTGGAGGAAAGCGCCGCGCGGATTGTCAGGCACAATAAGCCGCAAGGACAGAGCTTGGCCGTTGGCGCCGGGAATGGTGATGACCGTGGCCCTTGGGTCCTTTGGCGGCAACGGGAATGGGCCGAGGCCGCGCGCCCGCCGGTCGCGGATCACGGCTGCCGGAAACGCCCACGGGTCCGGCAACGCTTCGAGCTTGGCGATGATGTCGCGGTTGAGCGCTGCCGTTTCGGCATCGATGCGTGACGGGTCGAACAGGGCAGGATCGAGGATCAGGGGCACGGCTGGATTCCGGGGCGCGAAGCACACATATAGGGGCCGCCATCAAACCGGGGCCTGAGCCAACCGGCAACCCCGCTGTACCGATGAGTGGCGCGAGGAGAGACGCATGAGTGAACAACGGGTGACCCGGGTGCTGGGCGGATCGCCGGGATCGGTGATCGTGCGCCTGCTGCTGGCCTCGATCATCGTCGGTGCATTGATGGCGATGCTCGGCCTTGATCCGCAAAGGCTGGTGATGCGCGTCGTACATCTGTTCCAGGAATTGATCGACACGGGTTGGGATGCATTTGCCACCATCCTGCGCTGGGCCGTTTACGGCGCGGTCATTGTTGTCCCGCTCTGGGCGCTGTCACGGTTGATCGGCGGCCGGCGGTGATTGCGGCGGAGCGCGATTCGCGCGTGGGTTTGCCCCACGCGCGGCTTCTGGCGCTCGCGCTCCCCATCACGCTTTCCAACCTTTCGACGCCGCTGCTCGGTCTCGTCAATGCGGCAGTCATTGGCCGGCTGGGCGACGCGGTGCTGCTGGGCGCGGTTGCCGTCGGCGCTGTCATTTTCGATGTGCTGTTCTGGTCCTTTGGCTTCCTGCGCATGGGTACCGCCGGCCTCACCGCGCAAGCCAACGGCGCGGGCGATGCGGCGGAAGAGCGGGCCACGCTCTGGCGCGCGCTGACATTGGCGCTTGCCATCGGCGCGGTGTTCATTCTCGCGCGTGAATGGGTGGCGCAGGCCGCGCTGGCGCTCATGCAGGTCGGCCCCGACTTGCGGCCTGCGCTACGCGATTATTTCGATGTGCGGATTCTGGCCGCGCCGCTCACATTGGCGACCTATACGATTCTTGGATCGCTCACCGGGCGGGGCAAGACCGGTTACGCGCTGGCGATCAGCATCATCATCAATGTCGTGAACATCGTGCTGAGTCTGCTGTTCGTCACGCAATACGGTTTCGGTGTGCGTGGCGTCGCATGGGCGAGCGTATTGGGCGAATTGTGCGGCGTGATGGCGGGCATCCTCCTGCTCGCCAATCTTGGCCTGCTATCTGGCGGGCTGCCGGCGCATGGCATTTTTCAGCCCGCCGCCATGAAGCGCATGCTCGGCATCAACCGCGATATTTTCCTGCGCACACTGTGCCTGATCGCCGCGATTGTTTTTTTCACCCGGCAAGGCGTTGTGACAGGCACTGTTGTGCTGGCGGCCAATGCGGTGCTGCACAATCTTTATCTCACCGGCAGCTTTTTCCTCGATGGCTTCGCCACGGCGGTGGAGCAGATGACCGGCCATGCCGTCGGCGCGCGCGACCGCAACGCATTCCGCCGTGCGGTAAAAACCGGGCTGATCTGGTGCCTCGGCTTTGGCGTGTTCGCCTCCACCTTGTTTTATCTGTATGGCGGGCCGGTGATTGACTGGATCACGACGAGCCCGGAGGTGCGGGCCGCCGCGCGCGATTATCTCTGGGTCGCTGCTCTGACGCCTGCGGTCGGCGCAGCCGCGTTTCTGTATGACGGCGTGTTCATCGGCGCGACCTGGTCGCGCGCGATGCGCGACACAATGTTTATCGCGCTCGGACTGGCGGCTGGCGCGTATCTCGCGCTGCGCGGTTACGGCAATATTGGCCTGTGGCTGAGCCTGCTGGCGATGCTCGGCATCCGCGGGGTGTTGCAGGCGCTGATCCAGCCGCGACTGGAAGCGCGCACCTTCGCGCGGCCTGCCCCGGCCGTGATTTAGACGGCGCTGCCGCGCGCCCATTCCCCCGCGCGACGGCCAATGATTGCGGAGAATGAGGGCAACGCCTCGCTGTGCAGGCGCGCCAGCAGGCCGCGCTTGATCTCGCCCACAAGCCCCGGCCCTTTGAACACCATGGCCGAATAAAATTGCACCAGCGCAGCGCCCGCCTCGATCTTCGCGAAGGCCGTTTCGGCGGAATCAATGCCGCCGACGCCAATCAGCGGAAATTGACCTTCGACGCGCTGGAAGGTCTGCGCGAGGATTTTCGTCGAGGCCGCAAACAGCGGCCTGCCGGAAAGCCCGCCTGTTTCGCCAGCATGAGCACTGCGTAGGGACGCAGGTCTAGCAATTGTCGTGTTTGAAACGATCATGCCATCAATGCGCCGCCGGCGCGCCACGGCGACAATGCCATCGAGCGTAGCTTCCGAAACATCCGGCGCAATTTTGAGCAGCAGCGGTGTGACAGATTGTTTTGCCGCGCGCGCATCGAGACAACGGGCCAGCAGATCGTCAAGAAATTGTTCGCCCTGCAGATCGCGCAGGCCCGGCGTGTTTGGCGATGACACATTGATGGTCAGAAAATCAGCGGACGCGCAGAATCGATCCGTCAGCGTCACATAGTCGGTAATGCGGTCAAGGGATTCTTTGTTGGCGCCGAGATTGATGCCGACGATGCCGGCCTTGCGGTCGCGCCGGGCCAACCGTGCCGCCACCGCATCCATACCCTCGCTGTTAAGTCCGTAGCGGTTGATGACAGCCTCATCCTCGACAAGCCGGAAAACGCGCGGGCGCGGATTGCCGGGTTGCGGCTGCGGCGTCACCCCGCCCATTTCCACAAAGCCGAAGCCCAGACCCAGCGCGCCGGAAAAGGCTTCCGCATGCTTGTCGAACCCGGCGGCCAGCCCGACCGGGTTGGGGAATGTCAATCCGAAAGCGTGGACGCAAAGTCGCGCATCGTCGGCGCAGGGGCGGACGGGCGCGAATTTCAGCGCCTCCACGGCCAGCCGGTGCGCCATTTCCGCATCAAGCGTGTGGATCAGTGGGCGGGCGAGGGAAAACAGGGAGCCGAGCATCACAACCCTTCCGGAAATTCATGCGCGCCATCGCCGCCAAGCGGCAGCGGCTTCACCCACAGCACGGCGGTGAGCGACAGCGGGGCGTAGAGATGCGGGAACAGCGCGCCGCCGCGCGATGACTCCCATTTTAGGGCATCGCCAAGCGCGGCGGCATCGACCGCGATCAGAAACAGGTCGCGCTGGTCGGCGAAATGCTTCGCCGCCGTCTCGCGCGCCTGCGCCGCTGTCGAGAAATGGATGTAGCCATCGGCCAGATCGACCGGCGCGCCCTGGAACTGGCCATGCTGTTCGGCCTCGGCCCACAGAGGACGCGGGGCAATCTTGTAGATCACAGGGTCTGTAATGTTCGCATCGCTCATGGCGCCGCTCTAGGGGCTGGCGGGACCGGCCGCAAGGCCGCATCCGCCGGGCCGGGCGCAACCGGGCTGGCGCTTTTCTGCCCCGTCGCGTTGCAGGGGGGTTGCATTCTGATTGCGTAGGAGATATTTCCTACGCGATTTCAACGGATGTGACCGAACACCATGCTGACCCACGATCAGGTTTGGGCTGCCATTGATGCGCTGGCGCAGCGCTACAGCCTGTCGCCATCTGGCCTAGCCAAAAAGGCGGGTCTCGATCCCACGACCTTCAACAAGTCGAAGCGCACGACAGCGGAAGGCCATCGCCGCTGGCCCTCGACCGAGAGCATTGCCAAGATTCTGGAGGCGACCGGCGCGACATGGGATGCCTTCTCATCGCTGCTTGCCGCGAACGGACCCTACCGGCAATCGACCCGAACGTTGCCACTGCTGGGGTTTGCGCAGGCCGGGC
>JBOFFO010000366.1:0-2856 GCA_051648665.1 Beijerinckiaceae bacterium
AAATGCTGCGCGAGGCGCTAGGGCCCGAGGTCGCCGCGCATTACACCCATGCAGCGCGATGGGAGCAACTTGAATATGACCGGCGTATTACCGACTGGGAATTGATGCGCGGATTCGAGCGCAGTTGAGGCAGGCATGAGATCGATCAGCTGTATTTCGCCGGTGGACGGGCGCGAACTGGCGCGCCGGGACGTGTTTTCCCAAGATCAGATCGCTGCCACGCTTGCCGCTGCGCGCGCCGCGCAACGGGAGTGGCGGCGCGTGCCGCTGGAGGAGCGGGCGAGGCTCTGCCATGCCGCTGTTGATGCGATGCTGGCGATGCGCGATGACATCGCGCCGGAATTATCGTGGCAGATGGGCCGTCCTATCCGCTACGCCGCCGGCGAATTGAAGGGATTCGAGGAACGGGCGCGGGCGATGATTGCGCTTGCGCCGCAAGGGTTGGCGCGCATCATGCCGCCGCAGCGCGAAGGCTTTCGCCGATTCATCGCAAAGGAACCGCGCGGCATCGTGTTCACCATCGCGCCGTGGAATTATCCCTATCTCACGGCCGTCAATTCTATTATTCCTGCGCTGATGGCCGGTAATGCGGTGCTGCTCAAGCACGCAGCGCAGACGCTGCTGGTGGGCGAGCGTTTCGCACAGGCATTTGCAAAAGCGGGCTTGCCACAGGGGCTTTTTCAAACACTCGTTCTCGATCACGAAGCGTCGCTGACTCTAATCGCCTCCGGCGCGGTGGACCAGATCAATTTCACCGGCTCTGTTGAAGCCGGCCGCGCCATCGAGCGCGCCGCCGCCGGCACCTTTGCCCATGTGGTGCTTGAACTGGGCGGCAAGGATCCGGCCTATGTGCGCGCTGACGCCAATCTCGACCACGCCATCGAGAATCTTGTCGATGGCGCAATGTTTAATTCTGGCCAATGCTGCTGCGGCATCGAGCGCATTTACGTGCATGCTGATCTCTATGACAGCTTCGTGGCCGGCGCGGTGGCGCTGACACAGAGCTATGCGCTCGGCAATCCGCTGGAGGAAAAAACAACGCTAGGACCGATGGCGCGGGCGTCGCTCGCCGCCACGGTGCGCAAGCAGGTTGCCGATGCGGTCGCACATGGCGCGAAAGTGCATATCGATGCGCGCAGTTTCCCGTCGGACGACGGCAAGGGCGCGTATCTTGCGCCGCAAATTCTCACGGCCGCGCCACAATCGCTCACGGTGATGCAGGAAGAAACTTTCGGACCTGTGGTCTGCATCACGCCGGTGCGCTCGGATGAAGAGGCGATCCGCCTCATGAATGATTCCCGCTACGGGCTATCCGCAGCCATCTGGACAAGCGACGCGGATGCGGCTGAACGCATTGGCGCGGAGATTGAAACCGGCACGGTGTTTATGAACCGCTGCGATTATCTCGACCCCGATCTGGCCTGGACGGGCGTCAAGGAAACGGGGCGCGGCGTTTCGCTCTCCGTGCTTGCCTACGACCAGTTCACACGGCTGAAATCCTACCATCTCCGCACCGCGATCTGAGGACGTTCATGCAACTCAAGGGCAACTGGAATTATCCGACAAGCGTGCGTTTTGGCGCTGGGCGAATTTCCGAGCTGGCGCAGCACGCACGCGATTGCGGCATGCAAAACCCGCTGTTCGTGACCGATCCCGGCCTTGCCGCAATGCCGATGACGCAGAAGGCTTTTGCTTCGCTTCAGGTGGAAGGGTTCACGGCGGCGCTGTTCATCGAAGTGAAGCCAAATCCGGTTGCTGCCAATATCGAGGCGGGAATCGCGGCGCTGCGCAAGGGCGGGCATGATGGCGTCATCGCCTTCGGCGGAGGCTCGGCGCTTGATGCCGGCAAGGTCATCGCCTTCATGGCCGGGCAGACGCGGCCGATGTGGGACTTCGAGGATATTGGCGACTGGTGGACGCGCGCTGACCCCAAAGGCATTTTACCCATTATCGCTGTACCGACCACAGCGGGCACAGGCTCCGAAGTCGGCCGCGCCGGCGTCATCACCCATGAGGAAACGCACACCAAGAAGGTGATTTTCCATCCGCTGATGATGCCGAAAATCGCGCTGTGCGATCCGGAATTGACCGTCGGCATGCCGGCGAAAATAACAGCCGGCACAGGCATGGATGCATTGGCGCATTGTCTGGAAGCCTATTGCGGGCCGTTTTATCATCCCCTTGCCGATGGCGTCGGGCTTGAGGGCATGCGGTTGGCGAAAGAATTTCTGCCGCGCGCCGTTGCCAATGGCGCTGATATTGAGGCGCGTGCGCAGATGATGTCAGCAGCCGCGATGGGCGCCACCGCTTTTCAGAAAGCTCTGGGTGCGATCCATTCGCTCTCGCACCCCGTGGGCGCGCTGTATGATCTGCATCACGGGCTTCTGAACGGTGTGTTCATGCCTTATGTGCTGCGATTTAACCGCGCCTCTATTGAAGAAAAAATCACGCGCGCCGGCGCCTATCTCGGCATCTCCGGGGGATTTGACGGGTTCGTAAATTGGACGCTGGACTTGCGCCGCACCATCGGCATACCGCACACGCTTCGTGAACTGGGTGTCGATGAATCCAAGGCCGCGACCATTGCAGCAATGGCGCCGCACGATCCCACCGCCGGCGGTAATCCCGTGCCGCTTGATGAAAAGGGTGCACGCGCAATTTTTGATGCCGCACTCGATGGTCGTTTGTAACAGAGCAGGAGCGGATGATGACAGCGACCGGTGATCACGACGAAACTCTCACCCTCGCTGGGTTGGCAGGGCCCGCCTCTATCATCATCGACCACTATGGCCTGCCCCATCTGCGCGCAGAGTCAGAGCATGATCTTTGGTTTCTGCAAGGCTTCAACGCCGCACG
>JBOFFO010000367.1:0-2374 GCA_051648665.1 Beijerinckiaceae bacterium
TGGCCAGCGCAGCGCCGATCGCTGTGCCAAGCATCGCGCCGATAAACAGCACGATCAGCCCGCGCCGGTCGATGGACCGGCGAAAAGCCCAGAGGCCGACCATGTCCTGCGCGATCAGCAGGGGCAGCAGAATTGCCGCCGCCAGAAGGGTGGGAATGACCAGCGACAGGATCGGCACAGACAGCACAGCAAGGCCGGAAATGCCACCTTTGGACAGGCCGAACAGCGCCACGGCGAAGATCGCAGCGCTCCAGAACAGGGGGTCGGAGAAGAAGGGGGTCATGGCCACTCGTGCTTGCCTGCTTCTGTGGTGCTGCGGGGCGCTTGTCCAGCGCAGGCCGGCTTGACGCAGCCATGCTTTGCCCCTGCGCGCCGCCTGTGCTAGCGAGCGCCGCCATGACTGATACCGCCAGCAACCGCATTGCCGCCACCTTCGCCGCCTGCGCCGCCGAAGGCCGTGCCGCCCTCGTAACCTATGTGATGGCGGGCGATCCCGACCGGGAGACAGCCCGCGCCATTCTCAACGCGCTGCCGGACGCGGGCGCCGATATTGTCGAGTTCGGCATGCCCTTCACCGATCCGATGGCCGATGGCCCATCGATTCAGGCGGCAGGTTTGCGGGCGCTGAAGCACGGGCAAGGTGTCGTAAAGACGCTCGAAGACATCCGCGATTTCCGCACCCGCAATAAAAATACGCCGGTCGTGCTGATGGGATATTTCAACCCCGTCTATGTCTATGGCGTGGATAAATTTCTGGCCGATGCCAAAGCTGCCGGTGTTGATGGGCTGATCATTGTCGATCTGCCGCCGGAAGAGGATGAGGAATTGTGCCTGCCGGCGTTGAAGGCGGGCCTCGCCTTCATCCGTCTTGCGACGCCGACGACCGACGACAAGCGGCTGCCGGCCGTGCTGAAAAATACAGCGGGCTTTGTCTATTACGTCTCGATCACCGGCATCACGGGTGCGGCGACGCCGAACTTCGATGCAACATCGAGTGCGGTGGCGCGCATCAAGCGCCACACCGCCTTGCCGGTCGTGGTCGGCTTCGGCGTGAAGAATGCCGAACATGCGGCGGCGGTGGCGCGCGGCGCGGACGGCGTGGTGGTCGGCACGGCGCTGATCAATGTGCTGCAGGGCACGCTCGATGGCGAAGGCAAGGCCACGAAAACGTCCGTATCGGCTGTCACTGATCTGGTCCGCGAGCTGGCGCGCGGCGTGCGCAGCACGAAGAAAAGCGCCGCCTGACGCGGCCATAACGGAATCGAAAAGGCGCGGTCATGAACTGGATCAGCGATGGCGTGCTTCCCCGCATCAAGACGTTGTTCAAACGGGAATCGCCGGAAAATCTCTGGATCAAATGCCCGGATACGGGGCAGATGGTGTTCCACAAGGATGTGGAATCCAATCTGTTCGTCATTCCCGCCTCTGGCCACCATTTGCGCATGGGCGCACAGGACCGGCTGAAGTCGATGTTCGATGGCGGCACCTGGCTGGATGTGCCACTGCCGACCGTGCCGGATGATCCGCTGAAATTCCGCGACAGCAAGCGCTATGCGGACCGGCTGAAAGAGGCGCGCAGCACCACCGGCCTGCAGGATGCGTTCAAGATCGGCTATGGCCGGCTCGATGGCTTGCCGGCGACGATCGCGGTGCAGGACATGTCCTTCATCGGCGGATCGCTCGGCACGGCGGCGGGCGAGGCTTTTATTCGTGGCGCGCAGACGGCGCTGGAAAAAAAGACGCCCTACATCGTGTTCACAGCCTCCGGCGGCGCACGCATGCAAGAAGGCATTCTCTCGCTGATGCAGATGCCGCGCACCACCATCGCCATCCGCCAGCTGCGGGCTGCAAAACTGCCTTACATCGTCGTGCTGACCAACCCGACTACGGGCGGCGTCACCGCGTCTTATGCGATGCTTGGCGATGTGCAGTTTGCCGAACCGGGCGCACTGATCGGATTCGCCGGCCAGCGCGTGATCGAGCAGACCATCCGCGAGAAATTGCCGGAGGGGTTCCAGCGCGCTGAATATCTGCGCGAGCATGGCATGGTCGATGCCGTGGTGCGTCGGCACGACATGAAGGCCACAGTGGGCCGCGTGTGCCGGCTGCTGATGGGCCTGCCGCCGGCAGAGGATGCGCCGAAAGCAGCCTGACCGGCCCTGTTGCCCCGTTGTCATGGCGGCGTGGAAGGCTGTAGGAAGCCCGCGCCGTTGCGGCGCCGGATGGTGCTCCGCCCCCGTTCAACCCTGAATGCCGAAGCCCTGCTGCCGTGACCGCGTCCGACCATCTGCTTGAGCGATTCATCGCGCTTCATCCGAAGCTGATCGACCTGTCGCTTGACCGGATCGTCGCGCTGCTGGGCAAGCTCGGCGAT
>JBOFFO010000368.1:0-2206 GCA_051648665.1 Beijerinckiaceae bacterium
TCAGCGCCAGAATGATTGCGGTCAGCCCGGCCTGCGCATCGGTCGGCGTCGTGACCCAGTTGACCTCGAAATAATCCTCGCGCGAGGCTGGCTTGAAATACAGCCAGTAGCCGAGATTGAGCGCGGCGTAGTAGGCGGCGAGCAGCAGAAACCGTCCGAGATAGCCGACCATCGCACAATCCCGCCGCGTATCCGCTCAGCGCCGTTCAATGCACCTTGGCGCCGCCTGTCTTGGCGGGGGTGGGCGGCTTCGCGCCGTCGGCGGCGAGGCCCGGCACGGTGGTCTGCGCCATATAGACCTCTTCCCAGCCCGACACGACCGTGCGCTCGAAGAAGCTGTGGCCATGCTCCTTCATGAAGCGCAGATTGCTGTAGGGCACGTCGTTGTAATCGGAAATCGCGCCGCTGCGCACGGTGTCGATCACCTGCTGGATGCCTTTTTCCAGCGTCCAGCGCGGCTTGAAGCCGAGCACCGAACTGATGCGCGCAAAGCTCACGCGGTAATTGCGCTTGTCCACGAAGGTGTCATCGACGACGATTTCTGAATCGGGCACCATCGCGTGGATTTTTTCCGCCAGTTCGCCCAGCGTGTAATTCTGCTCGTCGGAACCGACATTGAAGGCGCGGTTGGCGACGGCGCTGACCGGCGCCTTCAGCGCCAGCCGCAGCGCATCGGCGACATCTTCGACATGGACGAAGGGGCGCCACTGGTCGGAGCCGAACACCGTGATCTTCTTGTCGCGGATCGCCTTCGCCGCCAGCAGATTGACGACGAGATCGAAGCGGGTGCGGCCGGAAATGCCATAGATCGTCGCAAACCGCATCGAGGTGACGCAGAAATTGCGGTCATACAGTTCGGTCAGCACCGCTTCGGACGCGCCCTTGGTCTTGGCGTAGAGCGATTGCGGATTGAAGGCGCTCGTCTCATCGACGATCTCGTCGCTGGCGCCATAGACCGAGCAGGAGCTGGCGAAAATGAAGCGCGAGACGCCATGCGCCTTCGCCACCTGGCCGATCAGCTTGGTCGAGGTCAGGTTGATGTCGACCGTCAGATCCTCATCGACCGCGCAGGCCGGATCGCCGACCAGCCCGCCCAGATGCACCACCGTGCCGGCTGAGCGCGTCAGCGTGACGAGGCTGGCGACATTGCGGAAATCGCCATCGACGAACTTGAAATTCGGATGATCCTTGAAGGATGCGATCGGCTCGATGCCATAGGCGAGCATGTCGAGAATGGTGACATTGTAGCCGTCGGCGAGCAGCTTCGGCACCAGCGCCGAGCCGATATAGCCAGCCCCGCCGATCACCAGCACATTCTTGGCCCGCTCCGCCGGCGTGAGCCCGCCGGACAGGCCGTGATTGACCGCATCATCCTGCCGGATCATGTGGCGCGCCACGCGCACGCCAACCACGAGCGCCACCGACAGCGCCCAGGCGCCGAGGAAGATCAGCGCCTTGGCCATCGAAATCTGCTTGCTGAAGCTCAGCAGGAAGGCAAAGAACGCGTAATTCGCCGTCGCCGCATAGACGGTGTGCTCCAGCTTCTGCCGGATCGGCTTGTAGCGGTAGGAGGAATAGAGGCCGAACACCGAGAAGGCGGCCACCGCCAGCATCGCGAACAGGATCAGGAACGGCAGCCACAGCGTCGTGTCGGTGTCCTGCAGGCTCGCCACCGTGTACTGGCTCGACACCAGCATGGCGAGGATCAGGCCGGCCAGCATCAGGAAGGCGTCCGCCGCCATCCGGATATAGGTCTGCGAATTGAATTTCAGCGTTCTGATGTTGCGGAGCATGGGCTCACGTCGCTCCAATATCGGGCGGAATCGCGCCAAGGCGGCAGCGCGGCGTGCGTTGGGCTGGTGAATAGACCCTTTCCCAAAGGCGCGCAAATCGTCCCCGGACGGTCAGCCGTGCGCCAGGCGCGCGGCCGGACTGAGGGAAACGCTGGAGGGCGGGGCGCAGGAACCGCCCTCAGGCGGCGCGGGCCGCGCCCGTCGCCTGCGCCATCACCTCGCGCAGCACCGCGCAGGTCTTGGCGATCTCCGCCCCGGTCAGGGTGGGGTGGACGAGGAACATCAGGCTGGTGTCGCCCAGTTCCAGGGCGGCCGGCAGACGCTGCGCCGGCGCCAGCCCGGCCTTCACGAAGGCCAGTTCGCGATACATTTCCGAGCAGGAACCCTGGAAGCAGGGCACGCCGCGCTGGCTG
>JBOFFO010000369.1:0-1964 GCA_051648665.1 Beijerinckiaceae bacterium
ATCACCAGATGCGCGCTCATCGCGACGCGCGTGGTCGATAACGGCCAGATGTGCAGGTCATGAACGCTGTGCACGCCGGGCAGGGCGGCGAGATGGCGCTCCAGTTTCGCGCGGTCGATGTGCGGCGGTACGCCATCCAGCGTCAGGCGCAGGCTGGCGCGCAGCAATTTCCACGCGGTCCAGCCAATCAGGATGCTGACCAGAATCGCCACCAGCGGATCGATCCACTGCCAGCCCGTCGCCATGATGCCGAGCGCAGCAAGGACAACGCCGAGCGACACGGCTGCATCGGCGGCCATGTGCAGATAGGCGCCTTCTGCATTCAGGTCGCTGTGGCGGCTGCGGCTGAACAGCAGGGCGGTGCCGAAATTTACGGCAATGCCAATGGCGGCGACGATGAGAATGGTGAGCGCCGGCACGGCCACCGGATTTTGGAAGCGCTGCACCGCCTCCCATGTCACCGCACCGACGCCGATCAGGATTGAGCCGGCATTGGCCAGCGCGGCGAGGATGGTCGAGCGGCCATAGCCGAAGGTGAATTGCCGGGTGGGCGGGCGTTTGCCGGCGCTGGCGGCGGCCCAGGCGATCAACAGTCCGGCCACATCGGTCAGGTTGTGGGCGGCGTCAGCCAGAAGTGCGAGCGAGCCGGTGATGAACCCGGCCGCCGCCTCGATCACCACATAGGCGGCGTTGAGGATAACGGCCCAGCGAAAGGCCGGGGTCAGATCAGCGGCGGCAAGGGTCGGCAATGCGCCGTGGCCGCCGTGGCTGCCGTGGGAATGACTCCCATGGGAATGGCTGCCGTGGGAATGGCTCCCGTGGGAGTGGCCGTGAGGGCTGCGGGCCTGCGCTGCGGGGGCGTGTTCGTGCCGGCTGTCATGATTCTGCGTCATGCACGGCATTTTGCCAGCGCCGGAAACGGATACTATTACAGCGGCATGGCCTGCGGTTTTTGGCCCTTATCGGCGCGTAACCTGCGGAAGGCGTCGCCGTTCACCAAACTTCAACGCTCTTGCTTCACCATAGCTGTGGATTTGATGCGCGCCGAGGCGGCGGGGTGGTCCCGTTGACCGCAGGGGCAGGCGTTGAGAGTCGCGACCGGGCAATGGCGGCGTTGGGCCGTCCGCCCGCTGCTTTGGTGGAGTTTGCGTCAGTCATGAAATCGCGGGACACATTGCTGCGCTTGAAGCGCTTCCAGCTCGACGAAAAGCGCCGCAAGGTGGCGCAGGTCGAGATGATGATTTCCGAATTCGAGCGCATGGCCGGCGACCTCGACCGGGAAATCGCCCATGAGGAGCAGAAGGCGAAGATCTCGGATCCGACGCATTTCGCCTATCCGACCTATGCCCGCGCCGCGATGGTGCGCCGGGACAATCTGCGCCAGTCCGCCATTGATCTGAAGGGCCAGCTCGACGAGGCGCGCGCTGCCGTCGAGGAAGCGTTCGAGGATCTGAAGAAGATCGAGGTGCTGGACAGCCGCGAAAAGGCGCAGGAGCGCGCCGAGGCCGCTGCGGCCGAGCAGGCGGAGTATGACCGCATCGGCATCGCCCGGCATATGATCGGCGCACGCGCCTGATCTGACCGTTTTGGACACGCCGAAGGCCGTGCAACATCCGCTGCGCGGCCTTTGTCATTGATGGGCCGCGTCATTGTCTCGCCGCGATGCTGTGGCTAGCTTGGCGGGTATGGACGCAGCCCACGCATCACCTGTGAATCGGATCACCTGCGCGGCACGGTTTTTTCTGGCTGCGCTGCTGATGGTGGCGCTGGCCGTGCTGCCGCTGCCGCGTCAGGGCATGGCGCATGGCGGGCCGGTGCAGCCTGCCGGGTCTGTGCATCATCACGCACTGGCAGGAGCCGCGCCCGTGATAGCGGCGGCGCTTCATGCCCACCGTCATGCCGATCATCACGGTGCGATGGCCGGGCATTTTTCACCACCGTCCGCCAGCCATCCGGACAAGGAC
>JBOFFO010000370.1:0-2684 GCA_051648665.1 Beijerinckiaceae bacterium
CCATGTCCAGTAGCTCTGCCATTTGTGCCAGGTGATTTCCTTCGGCAGCGTCTCCGGCGCGACGAAATATTTGCGCATTTCATAGAAGCCGCCGCCATGCACCTGCCACGCCGCGCCGCCCTTGCCTTTGGGAAAATCCGGCGTCGCCTTCAGGCTCGCATCGAGATGCATGAAGAAGAAGGAGGCGCCGATCCAGGCGATGGCGGTGATGACGTGCAGCCAGCGCAGCAGATAGCTGCCCCATTCCATCAGATAGGCTTCCATCACACCCTCCCGGCAGACCGCTGGCCTGCCCATGATACCGGCTGAGGGCGCGCTTGCTTCCCAGCAAATTTGCTGATTATTTTCAAATCCATTGCAGGAATAGCATCGCCATGCTCGATAATATTCGGGTTTTCATGCGCGCCGTTGAAAGCGGCAGCTTTTCGGAAGCCGGGCGCACACTGCGCGTTTCGTCGGCGGTGGCGAGCTACCGCATCCGTGTGCTGGAGGAGCATCTGGGCTGCCGGCTTCTCACCCGCACAACGCGGCGGATGAGCCTCACGGAAGCGGGCCGCATCTTCTACGAGCGCTGCCTTGATGTCATGGATGCGCTGGACCGGGCGGAGGCGAGCGTTGCGGACAAGGGGGGCTCCCCGCGCGGTGCGCTCAAGCTCACTGCGCCGTTGGGCCTTGGCCGGCAGGTGATTGCGCCGCTTGTCGCCGCCTATCGCGAGACGCACAAGGAGACGGAGGTGCGGCTGCGCCTGTCCGACCATCTGCTCGACCTCGTTCAGGAAGCCGTGGATGTGGCCGTGCGCATGGCGAAGCTGGAGGATTCCAGTTTCACCCAGCGCAAAATTGCCGATGTGCGCCGGGTGATCTGCGCCGCACCGGCCTATCTGGAGCGGATGGGCGAACCGAAAACGCCGGATGATCTATTGCGACATGAGTGCCTGCTGCTGCGCTTTCCCGGCTCTCAACAATTCCGCTGGGCGCTGGGCGAAGGCCGTAAGGCGGCAACCGTGCCTGTGGCCGGACCGATTGATGCGGATGATGGGGATGTGCTCACCCAATGGGCGGTGGCCGGACAGGGGCTGGTGCTGAAACCGCTGTTCGAGGTTGCCGGCGCGATTGCCGCCGGGCAGCTCGTGACAGTGATGCCCGACCATCCGCCGCAGAGCGTGACGCTGTCGATCCTGTTTCCGACACGGCGGATGATGGCGCGCCGCGTGCGTGACCTTGTCGATGACATCTACGAGGCCGGGCGCGCGCATCTTACTACGGAACTGGCGCGCGTCGGCGAAAAGCCGTGAACGGCGCGGGTCCGCCCGCGCCGTCTGGTTGGCGTTGGCGGACGCTTACTCGCTGCCGTGCGAGCTTGATGCGGCATCGCGCGCCGCCTCATCCGCCGAGCGGGTGCCGTTAAAATAGACATTGAGCACCACAGCCATGATGGCGGTGAGCAGAATGCCGGAATGCAGCAACGGCCCCAGCGCCTTCGGCATGTATTGGAAAAACTTCGGTGCGACCAGCGGGATCATGCCGAAGCCGAGCGAGATCGCGACAATATAGAGATTGTTGCGGTTAGCCGAAAAATCCACCGCTGCAAGAATGCGGATGCCTGTCGCCGCCACCATGCCGAACATGACGATGCCGGCGCCCCCAAGCACGAAGGTTGGCACACTCTCGACAAGCTGCGCGAGCTTAGGCGTCAAGCCGAGCAGCAAGAGGATGACACCGCCAGCGACGCATACCCAGCGCGAGCGCACTCCGGTGACCCCGACAAGACCGACATTCTGCGAGAACGAGGTGTAGGGAAAGGTGTTGAACACACCGCCGATGATGGTGCCGACGCCATCAGCGCGCAGGCCCTTCGTCAAATCATCCTGCGTCACCGCGCGCCCTGTCATGTTGCCGAGGGCGAGGAACATGCCCGTGGATTCAATCATCACCACGATCATCACCAGACACATGGTGATGATCGACACAGGCTCGAAAATCGGCGTGCCAAACTGGAAAGGCAGCACCAGCTCAAACCACGGCGCCGCCGCGACTTTGGCAAAGCTCATCTTGCCAATGGCGATGGCAACCAGCGAACCGATAACAATGCCCAACAGCACCGCGATATTGGCGAGGAAGCCACTCGCGTATTTCGTGATCAGGAGAATACAGACGAGCACGAAAGCTGCGATGCCAAGATGCACGGGGTCGCCATAGCTTGGCAGCGTATCCACGGGCGCACCGGCGGCCCAGTTCACGCCAATGCGCATCAAGGAAATGCCGATGATGAGAATAATGGTGCCCGTGACGATGGGCGGGAAAAACCTGAGCATGCGCGAGATGAACGGCGAGATCAGTACACCGAAAATGCCTGCCGCGATCACAGCGCCATAGATGGTGCGCAGCGTCTGGTCGCCCGGCACGCCCGCGGCCTTGCCCGCAGCGATCATCGCCAGCATCGGCCCGACCGACGCAAAGGTGACGCCCATCATCACAGGCATGCGGATGCCGACACCCGGAATGCCGAGGGCCTGGATCAGCGTGACGATGCCGCAAGCGAACAAATCAGCGTTGATCAAAAAAGCAATCTGTTGCGGGCTGAGATCGAGCGCCCGGCCGACGATGAGCGGCACTGCAACTGCGCCGGCATACATCACGAGGACATGCTGCAAGCCCAAAGCCATCAGCTTTGGCGCCGGCAG
>JBOFFO010000371.1:0-1617 GCA_051648665.1 Beijerinckiaceae bacterium
TTTCATCTGGCATTATTTCAGCCAGCAGGATTTCAGGCGCTTGAACAGATTCTCACCCGCCTGATGCTGCACACACACCGGCAGAAATTATGGGAACCGCGCCATCGCCGCAGCCTTGCCGAAACAGCTGCGCGCCACAACGCCATTATCGACTCGATCACACGCGGCGGCGTGGCGCTCGCAAAAGCGCTGGGCGATCATATCGACACCATTGTCGATGTTGCGCCACCGGCAGCCATCACGCCCTTGCGGCGCAGGCGTGCCTCCGCATGACGCCCGCCATCGATAAAGATATGGCGCGCATTCTCGATGCAGCACGTGCCGCACCAAAAATTGATCTGCGCGCCATGCCCATCACCGAAGCGCGCGCCACATTCATTGCCCAGCAGACGCCATGGGCCTGGTGTCCGCATCCCATGCATGCTGTACATGATCTGGAAATTCCGACTGCCGCAGGCCCCATGCGGGCGAGACTTTATCACCCCACCGCCACAGACGGTCTGCCACTCGTGATTTTTGCCCATGGCGGTGGCTGGACATTCGGTAACATCGATACCCATGACGGAACTATGCGCTGGCTCGCCGCCACATCGGCCTGTGCCGTGCTTGGCTTCGATTATCGGCTTGCGCCCGAACATCCTTTTCCTGCCGCGCATGAAGACATGATCGCTGCCATCGCTTTCGCGCACACTGGCGCGCTTGGCCCGGCTTTCGACCCCACGCGGCTGGCACTGGCCGGCGACTCCGCTGGGGCCAACATTGCCCTGGGTGCGCTCATGGCAATGCGCGACAACGGCCAAAAAGCTGCCGCAACGGCCTGCCTGTTCTATGGTTGCTATGCCCCTGTTTTCGATACTGAGAGCCACAACACCAACGGCGTCGAGTATCTGCTCACCACGGACATGATGCGCTGGTATTGGCGCAACTTTCTTGGAGGCCACGATAACGACCGAGCGCCTGCCATCTGCGCGCCCCTGTTTGCCGATCTGAACGGTCTGCCGCCGCTTTACCTCAATGCTGCCGGTCTCGATCCGCTGCTGGATGACACAACGATTCTTTCGGCGCGGTTGGCCCGTGCCGGCGTGCGGCACAGGCTGGATATCTGGCCTGGTGTTGTCCACGGCTTCCTGCGCCTTGCGCGCGAATTGCCGCTGGCGCAGCAGGCGCTCATCGCTGCTGGATACTATCTGCGCGAATTTTTCACAGTGCCGTCCATCACAACAATCCCGCAGGGAGGGAAATCATGAAACGCCGCACATTTTTGCAACTCACAGGCGCAGCCGCCGCCGCATCCGCACTCGCCCGGCCAGCGCTGGCGCAAGGCCAGACCACCATTCGCTGGTGGTATCATTTTGACAATCCCCAAAACACGCCTGCCGCGCTGATCGCGAAATTTGAAGCCGCGAATCCGGGCATCAAAGTTCAGGCCGAGGCCATTCCGTGGGGTGGTGGCAATGATTATTCCACGCGCCTGTTCGCCAGCATTGTCGCCAACAACGCGCCGGATTGCGCGCAGGTGAAACTGAACAACCACGCCCGCCTGCTGGAAATGGATGCGCTGACACCACTCGACGACATGCTCAAGGGCTGGGCTGGTCGCGCCGACATTGCTGATAG
>JBOFFO010000372.1:0-2249 GCA_051648665.1 Beijerinckiaceae bacterium
ATGGGCCGCCACTGCAAGGCGTTTGCACTGCGCCTTCGTCAGCGGCGCATCAGTTGCAATGATGGCGATGGTCGTGTTTGCCCCCGGCGCGCCCTTGAAGCGGGGATGCATTACGGCGGCAGGAAAATCCGCCGGCAGGCCGCGCCCGCCGAACTCGCCAGCAACCTCGTAGGGTGCGGCCCAGAAATGCGGACTGTCGCCTACTGTCGCAGAACCGACAGCGTTGACGGCAACCACGGCCCCAACGGTAAAGCCGCTGCTGCATTGTGCGCTAGCGGAGCCAAGCCCGCCTTTCAGATTTACCGTGGTTGCGCCCAAGCCTGCGCCAGCGCTGCCGAGGGCGAATTCATGCCCACTGTTGGCAACCGCCATGCGGCCGAGGTCCCAATAAGGGGCACGGCGTGAAGCATCCGTGAGCCAGTCTTTCGTGCCGCCATTGAGCAGATCGAACAGAATGGCTTGCGGAACAATCGGCACGCGCACCGCCCCAATAGCCAGACCGCGCCCACGGGCCAGAAGCGCATGCATCGCACCGCCCGCCGCATCCAGCCCGAAGGCTGACCCACCGGACAGGAGGAGAGCGTCAACCCGCTCGACCGTCATATCCGGTTCGAGCAGGGCCGTGTCACGCACACCGGGCGCGCCGCCCTGAATGGAAACAGAGGCGACCGCCGGGGCGTCGAACACAAGGGCTGTTACGCCTGTAGCGACGGCGGGATCGTCCGCGTGGCCGACCTGAAGGCCGGGTACATCGGTAATGAGATTGCGCAAGGCGGTCATTTCCGCTTTATCGCCCGGTCACCGGATTTCACAAGCCCGTGGCTGCGGCTATTGGCGCTGCAAACCGGCTGTGCGAAGCGACCCTAACCAGATACAAGCGTTTATCATATGCGAAGCATGCAATGTGAGCGCGATGCCTGACGTCAGTTACCCATGGGCCTTTGTGGCCGGACTGCTGAGCTTCCTCAGCCCCTGTGTGCTGCCATTGGTGCCGCCCTATTTGTCTTATCTCGCCGGTGCGACGCTGGAGCAGATGGCGGACAAGGCGGATACAGGCGCGCAACGGCGGGCGCTGCTGGCTGCCCTGTTTTTTGTCTTGGGATTCAGCACGGTGTTTGTGGCGCTGGGCGCAAGCGCCTCTCTGATTGGCGCGCTGGTGCGGCAGTATATGGGCACGCTGTCGATCATCGCCGGCGTACTCATCATCATCATGGGCCTGCATTTTCTCGGCGTGTTCCGGATCGGGTTGTTGTATCGCGAAGCGCGCGTGCAGGTGAACAGGCCCGCCGGTGTGATTGGCGCCTATGTGATGGGACTGGCGTTCGCCTTTGGATGGACGCCGTGCATCGGGCCGATCCTCGGCGCCATTCTCGGTTTTGCCGGATCAGGCGATACGGTGCTTTATGGCGCTTCGCTGCTCGCGGTTTACTCAGCTGGTTTGGGTATACCCTTCCTGATCGCGGCCTTTGCGATGGGGCCGTTTGTGCGCTTCATGAAAAAATTCCGCACCCATCTTGGTGCGGTTGAAAAAGTCATGGGCGTGCTGCTGATCCTTACGGGTATCGGGTTTCTGACTGGTTCGATGGCAACCGCGAGCTACTGGCTGCTCGAAACTTTCCCCGCCCTAGGGAAACTCGGTTAATAAAAATGCCGGGATTTCTCCCGGCATTTTTTGTTGATCAAGCATCAATCCCAGCGCTGGGTTCCGTACCAGGAATCGACATCACTGCGGACGCGATCCTTTTCCAACCCGTAACGTTCCTGAATTTTGCCTTCGAGCTGGTCACGCTTGCCTGCGATCACATCAAGATCATCGTCAGTGAGTTTGCCCCACTGTTCCTTGACCTTGCCCTTGATCTGCATCCAGTTTCCTTCAACACGATTCCAATCCATCATGCGCCTCCATACGGTTTGAGCTGATGAAACAAAAACGCAGTGATGGCGACGAAGTTCCAGCTTTAAAGACAGTACTTATATGAGGCGCTGCACATGATGACCGGCACTTTATGGTTTCACGCACCGGAAAAGTGAAAATATTGGCATTTATCTCAGCCCGTCGCGGGTTGCCAAAAATGGCGCTGGATCGATGAAGGGCACATCGTCACAGATCATTTCGCTCAGCAGGCGTCCGGTGGCTGCCCCGAGAGTCAAGCCATGGTGGGCATGGCCGAAGGCGCACCATAAATTGCGATGGCGTGGCGCTGGGCCAATGACCGGCTTCATATCGGGCGTGCATGGGCGCGCGCCCA
>JBOFFO010000373.1:0-1816 GCA_051648665.1 Beijerinckiaceae bacterium
AGAGCCCGCCTTCCGCTGTCAGGAATCTGGCACCGAAACATTGGGATTGCCGCTTGCGTCAGCGCCGGAAATGACCAATTCTTCATCCGCGCGTCACTTGGCGGAAACGCGGTCCTTCCATTCTTGGGCATGCCATCCATGCCTGCACAGGAGACGACCATGATTCTGAGCAACCGTCCGCTCGCGCTTTTTGCCGCCACTGCCCTTGCCGCCGCACTCAGCTTCTCTGCGACACATGCGCAGCAGGCCGCCCCGCCGTCACCGCCGGCCCAGACCCAGCCGCAGCAGCCGGCCAACGATGCCGCCAGTCGCATGGCGCGCCGCGCGGAAGAACGCGCCGCGCTGATGGACCGCAATCTGGCGCAGATGAAATCCTCCCTGCAACTGAAGCCGGAGCAGGAAGCGCTCTGGACGCCGGTCGAAGCCGCGATGCGGGATTTGCAGCGCACCAGCACCGAGGCGCGCGAGCGCTTCCGCAATGAACGGCAGGCCGCCGGCGCGGGCGCCAACGTCGATCCTGCCGCGCGCATTCGCGCCATGGCCAACATGGCGGCTGTCCGTTCGTCCGGCCTGACGCGCATCGCCGATGCCCTCGATCCGCTCTACAAAACCTTTGATGACGGCCAGAAGCAGCGCTTTGCCCAAGGCCTGAGCGGCCCCTATGGCGGTGGATGGGGACCCGGCGGCGGCATGCGGGATGACCGCGGCGGCTGGCGCGGTCACGGCGATGACGACCGCGGTGGCTATGGCCGCCGCTGGCGTGATGGCGGCGAGGACGACCGGCGCGGCTGGCGTGGGCGGGATGACGGCGATGACCGCCGCTATGACCGGCGCTGGCGTGAGGATGACGGCGGCGGCTATGGCAACCGCTGGCAGGACGAGCGCGGATATGGCTCCCGCCGCTGGCGCGATGAGGAAGGTGGCTACGGTTATGGTCGGCGCTGGCGCGACGACGAGCGCGGCGGCTATGGCGGGCGCTGGCGCGACGATGATCGCCCGCGCGGCCGCTGGGACTGATCACGCAAAAGCAGGCACGCAACACGAAGCCGGGCCAAGCGCCCGGCTTTTTTATGCCGCCGATCCACCCTGCAACATGACAAAAGCTTCACGGGACTTTCATGCGGCAACGGCGCACACACACATGCATAGCGTCGCATTTGTTCGAGAGGAGCATCCTATGAAAGCGATCAAGACACTCACCGCCGCCGGGATCATTCTGGCCGGCCTCGCCGCTGTCGCCATCGCCCAGCAGCCCGGACCGGGGCAAGGCATGGGCATGGGGCAAGGCATGGGCATGGGACAAGGCATGGGTCAGGGCCGCTGGCAGATGAGCGATGAGGATCGCGCCGCATTCGCCGACTCCCGCCTCGCCGGTATGAAAGCTGCCCTGAAACTGACCGCCGAGCAGGAAAAGCATTGGCCGGCGCTTGAAACCGCCCTGCGCGATGTTGGCAAGGACCGCGCGGCCATGCGCGAGACCATGCAAAAACAGCGCGAGGCGATGCGCACCGGCAACCAGACCCCGGACGCCATTGCGATGATGCGTACCATGTCGGGCATGGCGGCCCAGCGCGCCACGACGATGGTGAAAATCGCTGACGCCGCCGAGCCGCTCTACAAGAGCCTCGATGACAACCAGAAGCGCCGCTTCGGCATGATGCTGCGCCGCGCCGGCGGCATGGGTGGCGGCATGGGTGGCGGAATGGGCGGACACGGCGAAGGCATGGGTCGCGGCGAAGGTATGGGTCGCGGCGAAGGCGGCCGCTGGGGCGGCGGCCATCACGGCTGGCGCAACTGAACCCTTGCACCGGAATGA
>JBOFFO010000374.1:0-10357 GCA_051648665.1 Beijerinckiaceae bacterium
CCGCAGCGTGCGCGCAGCGACGAAAGATGGGCCGACAATCCGTGCGTCCCATGTAATCTTCGCCACCGGCTACGAATTTCCTGATGATGTCCCCCAGAAAGGCCACAAGATCGCCTCCACATGGGCGCTGGCGACACGGCCACAGCCACGCAAAATCTGGCCGGAAAGCGTTTTCATTTGGGAAGCAGCGGACCCGTATCTCTATTTGCGCGCCGGGCCAAATGGAGAGATCATTTGCGGCGGCGAGGACGAGGATTTCCAGAACGAGGAGATCCGCGATGCGCTGATGGACACGAAAATCAGCATCATCGAATCCAAACTGAAACAGCTGTTTCCCCATGTCGATGCGCGCGCACACTATCGCTGGTGCGGGTCGTTCGGTACGTCAAGAACCGGGACGCCCTCGATTGGACCCATTCCGGGCATGAAAAATTGCTATGCCGTGATGGGTTTCGGCGGCAACGGCATCACCTTTTCCATGATGGCCGCGCAAATGCTGCGCGGCATGATCTGCGGAAACGGCGATCCCGATCTTGATCTGGTATCATTCTCGCGCAGCTTCTAGCCCAGCTTTTTGAGGCCGCGATGCTGCGCGTGGGCAATCGCGATGGCGAGCGCATCGGCCGCGTCATCGCTCTGCGGATCTGCTTTCGGCAGCAGCACCCGCACCATCATCTGAATTTGCGCTTTATCCGCATGGCCGGAGCCGACCACGGTTTTCTTGATCAGGTTCGGCGCATATTCTGCGACGGCAAGCCCTGCCAGCGCGCAACTCACCATCGCTACGCCGCGCGCCTGACCAAGTTTCAGCGTTGCCTGCGCATCCTTGTTGACGAAGGTTTCCTCGACCGCCGCCTCATGCGGTGCATGCGCGGCCAGCACAGCGGCCAGCCCCTCATGCACGCGCTTCAGACGCTCCGCCATCGGCAGCGTCGCAGACGGCAGCACAGAACCGCTGGCGATGTAGGACAGCCGCGATCCCTCCACGGCAATAACGCCCCACCCCGTGCGGCGCAGGCCCGGATCAATGCCCAATATGCGAATCGCGGTGCTCATCGCTTCTTATGGAAGCATCCGCGCCGCGAGACAAAATGCGTATCGAACCGATTAGGTCCGCTTCACCGGGCAGGTGCTCATGCCAAGGATCGAATAGAGCGGGCAGTTGCCGATCAGCGCCATCAGCAATGGCACAAAACCGAGATATCCGATCCAGTTATAACCGGTCGGCGCTGCGAAAAACGCGAAATAAAGCAGCGCCAGCCCGACGACGACGCGCAGGATACGGTCTACAGATCCGACATTGGTGGTCATGACAATCTCCCTGATTTCTGCAGGCAGCCGGTCCGGCCGCCCATGCCGCCTGTGTAAGGCCTGTTGTGCGGCGCGTCTGTGACAAGGTCACGGGGCGCTTAGGGCGCGTCGGCGTAATGCGCCATCTCCACTGCACGGGCGACCAGAATGCGGCCGCGCTCCAGCGTCACCCAGCCCTTGTCAGCGAAATGATGCAGCAGGCGCGTCACCACCTCACGCGCTGTGCCCAATTCGGAAGCCAGCGCCTGATGCGTCGTGTCAAGCACGCCGCCCTCGGCATGGCTGACGAGGTACCGCGCAAGCCTTTTGTCCACCTGCCGCACAGCGATTTCCTGCACCAGCGCGATCAGCCCGGCGAGGCGCTCGCCGAATGCTGACATCACGAATTTCCTGAACGGCGGTGAATGCGCCATCAGTTCGTCCAGCGCACCGCGCGGCAGCAGGATGGCCTCGACATCCGCTTCGGTCCGCCCCTCTGCGTCATAGGGCGTCTCGCCCATAAGGCAGGCGGTCGTCAGGGCGCAGGCTTCTCCCGGCCCGACGCGATAGAGCACGATCTCGCGCCCGCCAGCCGTCGTCACCGCAACCCGCACGCTGCCGCTGACGACAATCAGATAATTCTGGCAGGCATCACCGGGGGAGAACACGGTCTGCCCCGTCTTGACGGTCACCAGCCGTGCCTTGGCCGCGATCAATGCGCACGCGGATGAATCGAAGTGTGGCAGCGCGAGTGCTTCGAGCGTGGCGAGAAGCGGCTGCACCATCGCATTTATCCCATCATGCTCGTCACGCGCTCAACTTCGCGACGAGCGCATCGGACAATTCGAAATTCGAATAGACATGCTGCACATCGTCATGATCTTCGAGCAATTCGACGAGCTTCATCAGCTTTTCGCCCGCCTCATCATTCACCGCGACATTGTTTTGCGGTTTCCAGATCAGCTTTGACGTTTTTGGCTCGCCGAATTTCGCTTCGAGAGCCTTCGACACATCCGCCAGCATGCCCTGCTGGGTGTAGATTTCGTGACCGTTGTCGGATGATTTCACATCATCAGCGCCCGCCTCGATCGCCGCTTCCAGCACAGCATCTTCGCTGCCAACCTTGGCATCGAATTCAACGAGGCCAACATGGTCGAACATGAAACTCACAGCGCCAGTTTCCGCCATGTTGCCACCGGTCTTGGTGAAATAGGAGCGGACATCCGCCGCAGTGCGGTTGCGGTTGTCGGTCATCACCTCGACGATGAAAGCGGTGCCGCCCGGACCATAGCCCTCGTAGCGGATTTCATCGTAATTCTCGCCATCGCCGCCAGACGCCTTCTTGATCGCGCGCTCGATATTGTCTTTGGGCATATTTTCCGCGCGCGCCGCGAGTACGGCGGCACGCAGGCGCGGGTTCATCGCCGGATCGGGCATCCCCAGTTTCGCCGCGACCGTGATCTCGCGCGCCAGCTTGCCGAAGAGCTTGGAGCGGATCGCATCCTGCTTGCCCTTCTTGTGCATGATGTTCTTGAACTGGGAATGGCCAGCCATCGTCCGTATCCGCCATGATCTGAAAGAAACCTGCCGGGCTTATAGTCGCCCGGTCTGCAAAATCAAAACCGGCCTGCCCTGTTCAGCTCCGTGGCGCGCCGATGTCCTGCGCGTCAGGCCCGACCCGCATGCGCGCCACACCGGCAGCGGCCAGCGCGGGCTGGCAGATCATGCAGGGTGGCGCGGTCGAATAGATAACCGCCCCGTCGAGCCGCGTGCGTCCCAGCGCCTTCTGCGCCGCCCACAACGCTACCCGTTCCGCGTGCGCATCGATATTGCTGTCCATGACCACGCGGCTGGGTCCATAGCCTGCAATCATACCATCGAGCACCAGAACCGCCCCATAAGGCTGATCCCCGGCAGCAATGGCCTGCGCCCGCATGCGCGCCGCTTCCCCGGCAAACCGGCGATGCAAGTCCGCAACCCCGCCTTCGGCAGCTCCGCCTGCGGATTGCCACGGCAATGCACCCAGCAGCGCTGCCGTCACGGCGCGGCGTGATGCGTCCGCCATCAATCCCACCACACCGGCCCGGCCGGCTCCAGATGCGGGCCGATCCGCACTGCCGCAATTCGCAGGGCAAGCCCGGTCCGATCGTCCGTTTCCACGGCGATACCGCTGAGCGTGCCGGCGCCGGACGCCGCCTCAAAGCGCGTGCCCGGCGTCTTTTCCAGAAAGCGCCGCACTGGCTCAATCTTGTCCATGCCAAGCACGGAATCATAATCGCCGCACATGCCAGCATCTGACATATAGGCTGTGCCGCCGGGCATGATCCGGTGATCGCTCGTTGGCACATGGGTGTGTGTGCCGACGACCAGCGAGGCGCGGCCATCCACCATCACGCCGAGCGCCTGTTTTTCGCTTGTTGCTTCCGCATGCACATCGATGACGACCGCATCACATGCGGTGCCGAGCGGACAATCCGCCAGCGCTTTTTCAACGGCGCGGAACGGGTCGTCATTCAATTCCATGAACACCCGGCCCATAACATTGATCACCAATACACGCGCCCCATTCCCCGCTTCGATCAGCGCCGCGCCGCGCCCGGGCGTGCGGGGCGGATAATTGATCGGGCGGATCAGTTTTGGCTGGCGCTCAATAAAAACAAGCGCCTCGCGCTGGTCCCATGAATGATTGCCGAGCGTCACCACATCGGCGCCCGCGAGCAGCAACTCATCACAGATGGCTTCGGTGATGCCGAATCCGCCAGCGGCATTCTCGCCATTGATGATGACGCAATCGAGCGCCCAGCGCGCGCGCAAGGCGGGCAACTGGTCAGTCACCACCGTCCGGCCGGGCCGTCCGACCACATCTCCAAGAAACAACAGACGCATGCCCCAGCTTTACCCACGCGCGGCAGGCGCCGCCAGCCCACGCTCGGTCACGATGCAATCCAGCTTCTGGTCCCAGCTTTCGACCGGCAAGGTTTCGACCTCCTGCGCCGAGAAGCCGACGCCGATTGTCGCCACCGCTCCGGCCGACTGCCGCAGGCGGGCGATAGCCCGGTCGTAATACCCCTTGCCGTAACCGAGCCGCATGCCATTCCAGTCAAACGCCACCAGCGGCACAATCAGCAGGCGCGGTGCGACCACTGCCGCGTCCGCCGCCGGCACCCAGGTGCCGAACCCGCCCGGCATCAACGCCTCGCCGGGCGCCCATTCACGAAACTGCACTTCGCCATCGACGATGGCGGGCAAGGCAACCATTTTTCCGGCAGTCATGGCCGCTTCCATAATCGTGCGGACATCAATCTCACTGCGCATCGGCCAGAAACCGGCAACAGGTCCGGGCGTATTCTGAAAGGCCGGCAAGGCCAGCACATGCCGCGCCACATCCTCGCTCCACAGCCGCCGGTCATTGGCCGCCAGCGCATCCCGCCGGGCCAGCGCAGCCTGGCGTAACTCACGCTTGAGCGTCGGTATATCCGAGGTCAGGGCCGCCCCGGCGACCGAACGAAGATCCATTGTCCCTGCTCATCCTTGTAGTACCAGCGGTCGAGGGCGCGGTTCTCGCCCGCATCCCATGTCCGCATGTGAAAGACTTCAACGCCTGGCGGCGCCAGCGGCAAATCATCCGGTGCTGTCTGCGGCACCCGAAGGCCGTCAGGACGCACGGACGGCGGCACAGGCCGGCCCTGCCCGTCCAAGCCGACCGTCGCGACCTTCAGCGCGCCAGTGAGCCGCATCACCAGATAGACGCCGAGCAGCAGAATGCCGAGCAGCAGCGCCAGAAACAGCGCGATCCCAATAAACGAGATCGTCAAAAGCGTGCGCAGAAACCCCATGGCTACCCACCAGCGGAAAACAGTGCGGAGCCGCCTCGGCCGGTGGAAATGCGATCCTGGGACACCTACAAAGTAGGTGGGCGCCATATGACAAGGCCCAAGGGGCCAGGCCAGGGACAGCTCCCGTTCGGATCGTATGGGCCCAGGGATAAAGTTTCCTGCCGCACCGCGCAGCCCCGCAAAGGCTATGTAGGGGATGGGCGGCGCGCGCGCCAGTCACACCGCCGCCGCGACGGTCAATCCGGCAATCAGCAGGAAAACGAGCCACGCCCAGTGACGCCGCCCGCCCGCCATGCACGCCACGGCCGTCACCAAGAACGTTACCGCAATAATCACAATCACGCCCCGTCCGGACCCGTCAAAAGGTCGGACAGCGAGCCACGCCAGCACGGTGGCCAGCCCCAGCCACGCCACCGTCGTAACGTGCCAGGCGAACCGCAGCACTTTTCGCGCCAGTCGGCTCTGCGCCAGCAGACCGCTGCGTGTCGCCGGAGCGGTCAGGGGGCCGATGAGCTTCGTCTCGCCCAGCCAGGAGTGGGCCACGCCAATGGCCATGATCAGAGCGGCGGCCAGCAATAACAGAGTCACGGTCATACTCTCTCCATACGCTTCCGTATGGAATTGAAATAGCGCACAGCCCTTGCTGCCGTCAATACGCCTGCGTATGGAAAGCTATGAAAGAACGGCTGGGTCAGAACCACTGGATCGACGCAGGGCTGAAGACCTTGCGTGAGGCGGGCGTGGACGCTGTCCGCGTTGAGCCGCTCGCAAAAGCACTGGGTGTAACCAAGGGCAGTTTCTACTGGCATTTTGCCGACCGCTCGGCGCTTCTCTCCGCGCTGCTCGCCGCATGGGAGGAACGCGCCACGGAGGCGGTGATCCGGCAGGTCGAAGCCGCAGCGGGCGCCGCCCCTGATCGACTGGCGCAGCTCTTCCGCCTGACCGTGGGCGCGGACGGGCGGCTGGAGCGCGCCATCCGCCATTGGGCGGCCCACGACAATGCAGCGCGCGCCGCGCAGCAGCGCATTGATGCCCGCCGCATCACCTATGTTGCGTCCCTGTTCGAGGGCTTGGGATTTTCTCCCGAAGCCGCGATGACCCGCGCCCAGCTCGCCTATCTCGCCCTGATTGGCCACTACGCCATGAGTGCGGGGCCAGACAAAAGTGATGCGCTGCCGGTCGCGCTCGACGCCGTGATCGGTCTCCTCACGCAAAAGCTCTGACGCCCAAGCCTGCAGGACGAAATGGCAGCACGCCACAGGCACACGGCTGCTCGTTTGCGTCCCTGTTCCGCCGGGAACAGCGCTGGGTCGGCTCCTCGATCTATCCATGACGCAGGCATCACATGACCTTACGCCAGAGCACAGGAGAAGCATCATGGCGATCAATCGAGATTACAGCGGCAACAGCAGCGCCGTGCAGGTCAATGGCTCCGGCGACGCCGACACCATGATCGGCACGCGCTTTGATGACACCTTCACCGGTGCGGATGGCGATGACACGATTTTCGGCGGCGATGGAGACGATGATATTCGGGACGTTTCGCTGTTCGGCATCTGGGCCTATCAGAGCGGCAATGATGATTTCAATGGCGGCATCGGTGATGACTTCATCGACGGCGGTATCGGCCATGATGATATTTCCGGCGGTGGTGACAATGATCATCTCATTGGCGGCAGTGGCGATGACACCATCAATGGCGACAGCGGAGACGACCTGATCCGCGCCGGCTCTGGCGCTGACGCCAATAATGGCGGCTCCGGCTACGACCGCATGATTTTTCTTGCATCCGAATTTGAACAGGTCGGCATGAGCATCGTCGAGCAGGTCAACGACGGGCCAATGACCATCGATCTGGAAAATGGTGCAGTGAACACTGGCTTTGCCGCCGGCGACACCTATTCCGGAATTGAAGAATTTATCTTCGCGATTTCAAGCGTCACCTATCGTGGCGATAACTCCAGCGACACGATTCGGCTGCTGGACGGAAACAATGTGATCGAGGGTCGCGGCGGCGCCGATTTCATCTATGGTGGAACCGGGATCGACACCGCCAGCTACGAAAGCTCCGAGGCAGGCGTCAGCATCAATCTCAATTCATCCTTCGGCCAGTCCGGCGGCGATGCTGAAAACGATTTTCTCTATGACATTGAAAATATCATCGGGTCCGAATTGGATGATTTCATTGTCGGGGATGGCGTGGCCAACAAGCTGGAAGGGCGCAGCGGCAAGGATTTTCTGAGCGGCGCCGGTGGAGATGACACGCTGGAAGGCGGCGCCGGCAATGACACGCTCAAGGGCGGCGACGGACGCGACACTTTGAAGGGCGGCGTCGACAACGACAAGCTCGATGGCGGGGCCGGTATTGATACGCTCGATGGCGGCGAGAATGACGATACGCTGGATGGCGGTGATGGCAACGACATTCTTGACGGTGGCAATGGCTTCGATGCGGTGTCGCTGGCAAGCTGGGACTCTGCTCCCTCGTCACCCGGCCTTCTGGTGATCCCGCCGCGCATCACCGTGACATTGGGGCAGAACGGCGCCGACGGCACAGCCACCCTCGCGACCTTCAATGCCTCTACATTTGGCTACACGGTAGTCGAAACCGATACACTGAAACGCATCGAAAATGTCATCGGCAGCAACAATGCCGACACGATCATCGGCAATGAGCGCGACAATGACATGCGGGGCGGCGCCGGCAATGATGTGTTCCGCACCGACCTCGGCAGCGACACCTATCGCGGAGATGACGGCATTGACACGGTGGATTACAGCGCCTCCACCAGCGGAGTGACTGCAAGCCTCGTAGCGGGCGTGCGCGGCACTGGCGGTTTTGCTGCGGGTGATCTCATCGAAAATGTCGAGACGATCGTCGGATCGACGTTCAACGACCGCATTACCGGAAACAGCCAGAACAATACCATGACCGGCGGCCGGGGCATCGATACGCTGGACGGCGGCGGCGGTAGCGACACCTACATCTACAAGACCATTTCCGACAGTCCCCTGCGCGTTAACGGCGTCGTCAACCCTGACCGGATTCTGAGCTTCGATGACAGCGCAACGGTCAATGACCTGCTGGATTTTTCCGCTATCGATGCCAACACGGTGGTAGCCGGCCGCCAATCCTTCTTCCTCGACAATGGCAATGGTGTCTTTGAGATCGGTGAGATGTTTGTCAGCAGCTTCGCCGACCCAACACAGGGCGGCGCGACCGTCACGCTCCTCCTCAGCGACATCAATGGCGACGATGTGTCTGACTTCGGGATTGCCTTCAATCGCCTGATCACCACGTTCGACAACACCGATTTTCTGGTGTGAGAAACTAAGGGTCCGATTGCGGCAGCCCTGCCCGGCATGCGACTTCCGTCGCCTTGCGCACAACCCGGCGATTTGCTTTTTGCCACTCAAAATCGCCGGGAGGTCGCCATGTCCAATACCCCAAGCCGCTATCACACGGTCTATCAAAGCTGGCAGCACGACCCGGAGGCTTTCTGGGCCAATGCTGCCAAGGCGATCAATTGGGCATCACCGCCGGCGACAACCTTAGACACTACGCAGGGCGTCTATGGCCGCTGGTTCCCGGGCGCGACCGTTAACACCTGTTATAACTGCGTGGACCGCCATGTCGCCGCCGGGCACGGCGCGCAGGCCGCGCTGATCTATGATTCCCCGGTCGCCAACGCCAAGCAGACCGTCACCTATGCCCAGTTGCAGGACGAGGTCGCAGCGCTCGGCGCGGTGTTGCAGGGACACGGCGTCGGCAAGGGCGATGTCGTCATCGTCTATATGCCGATGATCCCGGAAGCCGTGGTCGCCATGCTCGCCTGCGCGCGCATCGGGGCGGTGCATTCTGTGGTGTTCGGCGGGTTTGCCGCGAAGGAACTTGCAACGCGCATCGACGACTGCAAGCCGAAAATGATCCTCGCCGCATCCTGCGGCATCGAGCCGGGACGCATCGTCGCCTACAAGCCGCTGCTTGACGGCGCCATTGAACTGGCTGCGCACAAGCCGCAAGGCGTGCTGATGTTCCAGCGCGAGCAGGCACAGGCCGCAATGATCGCCGGCCGCGACCATGATTGGCAAAGTGCGGTGGATTCCGCCAAGGCCAGCGGCAAAAAGGCAGCGCCCGTCAACGTCGCGTCCACCGATCCGCTCTATATTCTCTACACCTCCGGCACGACCGGAAAACCGAAAGGCGTGGTGCGCGACAATGGCGGCCACATGGTCGCCCTCGCCTGGTCGATGGAAAATCTTTACGGCATCAAACCCGGCGAAGTGTTCTGGGCTGCATCCGACGTGGGCTGGGTCGTCGGCCATTCCTACATCGTCTATGCGCCGCTGCTGATTGGCGCGACCACCATCGTCTATGAGGGCAAGCCGGTGGGCACGCCCGATCCCGGCGCATTCTGGCGTATGATCGAAGAACACAACATCGTTGCGCTGTTCACGGCACCGACCGCCTTCCGCGCCATCCGCAAGGAAGACCCGAACGCGGAGTTTTTGAAAAAATATACGCTCAAGAATTTCCGCGCGCTGTTTCTGGCTGGCGAGCGCGCCGACCCGGACACGATCCAGTGGGCCGAAAAAATTCTCGGTGTGCCGGTGATCGACCATTGGTGGCAGACCGAAACCGGCTGGTGCATTGCCGGAAATCCGATGGGGCTCGGCTTGCTGCCGGTAAAGTATGGCTCGCCCACTGTCGCTATGCCCGGCTACGCCATCGAGATTCTCGATGAAGGCGGCAAGCCGGTTGCCGATGGCACGATGGGCACAATTGCGGTGAAACTGCCGCTGCCGCCCGGCGCGCTGCCGACGCTCTATCAGGCTGATGAGCGTTTTCGCGAAAGCTATCTGGCGCAATTCCCGGGTTATTACTCGACCTCGGACGCCGGATTCCGTGACGAAGACGGCTATATCTATGTGATGGGCCGTACCGACGACATCATCAATGTCGCCGGCCATCGCCTCTCCACCGGCGGCATGGAAGAAGTGCTCGCTTCGCACCCGGATGTGGCGGAATGCGCCGTCATCGGCGTGAAGGATTCGCTGAAGGGTGAAGTGCCGTGCGGCTTCGTGGTGCTGAAGGCCGGGACGGTGAAAACACCGGAGGACATCGAAAAGGAATGCATCAAGCTGGTGCGCGACAAGATCGGTCCGGTCGCCGCCTTCAAGCTCGCCGTGGCCGTAAAGCGCCTGCCAAAAACCCGTTCCGGCAAAATTCT
>JBOFFO010000375.1:0-1507 GCA_051648665.1 Beijerinckiaceae bacterium
GGATGATGCGCCTTGGCCAGTTCGCGCGCCGCCAATGTCTCCATCGCCTTGCCGCCATACATGACGATGACCCGGTCGCAGAACGACGCCACCAGCGACAGATCATGGCTGATGAAAATCAGCCCCATGCCGCGCTCGCTGACAAGATCATCGAGAATGGCCAGCACCTGCATCGACACGGTGACATCGAGTGCCGATGTCGGCTCATCGGCAATCAGCAGATCGGGGTCGCCGATGAGAACCATCGCGATCATCACGCGCTGGCCCATGCCGCCGGATACCTCATGGGGATAAAGCCCATAGACGCGGCGCGGATCGCGGATGCGCACCGCCTCCAGCATCGCCATCGCGCGGTCGCGCGCCTCGCTGCGCGTCACCTTTTTATGGGCGCGATAGGCTTCCGCAATCTGGTCGCCAACGGTCATCACAGGGTTGAGCGAAAATTTCGGGTCCTGCATGACCATGGACATCCGCGCGCCGCGCAGCAGGCGGCGCTGTTCCGCCGGCATGGCAAGCAAATCCTCGCTCATGAATTGCATGCGCCCAGCCTTTACCTCACCCGGTGGCGGAATGAGATCGAGAATGGCGCGGCCGGTCATGGATTTTCCCGAACCGGATTCTCCGACAATGCCAAGGCGCTCGCGCCCCAGCGTGAAGGACAAGCCGCGCACCGCATGCACGATGCCGGTGCGGGTGTGAAAACGGACATGCAAATCCTGCACATCCAGCAGCGGCGCTTGAGAGGGCGGCTGAATGCTCATGATTTGGCATCCAGCACGTCACGCAGGCCATCGCCCAGCAGATTGAAGCCGAGCGTGCAGAGACAAATCGCGAGGCCCGGAAAGGTCGCGACCCACCATTGATCGAAAATCTGCTCGCGGCCTGCTGCAATCATTGCGCCCCATTCGGGCAGCGGCGGCTGCGCGCCAAGGCCGAGAAAGCCAAGGCCGGCAGCCGTGAGAATAATGCCGGCCATATCAAGCGTGGTGCGTACGATCAGCGACGGCACACACAGCGGAATGACGTGGCGCAGCACGATGCGCGGGCCGGATGCGCCCTGCAGCCTTGTCGCCGCAATGAAATCGGATTTGCGCACGATCAGCGTTTCGGCCCGCGCCACGCGCGCATAAGGCGGCCATGCGGTGAACGCGATGGCGATGACGGCATTTTCCAGCCCCGGCCCCAGTGCGGCAACAAAAGCAAGCGCCAGAATAAGGCGCGGCAAGGCAAGAAACACATCGGTAATGCGCATCAGCAGTGTATCAACCCAGCCGCCGAAATAGCCGGCGGTCGCACCAATCAGCAATCCCAACGGGCCGACACTGACGACCACCAGCAGCACGATAAACAGCGTAATGCGTGTGCCAGAGACGATGCGGCTGAAAATATCACGCCCCAGCGCATCGGTGCCGAACCAGTGATCTGCCGACATCGGCTTCAGGCGGTTGGCGAGATTTTGCGCCAGCGGATCATGCGTAGCGATCAGCGGCGCAAAAGCAGCCACAAG
>JBOFFO010000376.1:0-2673 GCA_051648665.1 Beijerinckiaceae bacterium
CGGTGAAAACCTGCCTCGATGCGGTGTTTGCCGCCGTGCCCTATGGCCTCGACCTGATCGGGGCCGCCCATCTGGATACAGACCCGGCGTTGTGCGCCACCTTCCGCCCCAAGAGCTGAGGGGCACCGGAAAACGGCAGGGCGCTGCGGGGCAGCAGGGCTTGCCGGTTTCGTGAGCCGCGCCAGTTGTTCCCTGGCGCGGGCGGGGTTAAGGAGGGTTTGGCTTCCCGGCCACGCCACGCGCCTCCCGCCCGGCTGACCGGACTTCATGACCCGCAACGGCTGATAAAACAAAGATTTGTCGTGACGCAACCGGTATCCATCGCCGCTTTCCGTCCCCGTCCCAACCAGCGCCCGGAACTGGCAGCGCTGGATGATGAGGCGCTGCGGCTGGCGCTGACCCGCATGCACCTCATCCGCAAGTTCGAAGAGGCGGCAGAGGCGAGCTACATGCGCGGCCTCGTGCATGGCACCATGCACCTCTCCATCGGGCAGGAGGCGAGCGCGGCCGGCGCGACGCTGCATCTGCGCAAGGAGGATTACATCCTCTCCACCCATCGCGGCCACGGCCATTGCATCGCCAAGGGCGCTGATGTGAAGCGGATGATGGCGGAGTTTTTCGGCAAGGAAACGGGCTATTGCGCCGGGCGCGGCGGCTCCATGCATATCGCTGATGTCGAGGGCGGCAATCTCGGCGCGAATGGTATTGTCGGTGGCGGGCTGCCGATTGCGGTCGGCGTCGGCATGAGCATCAAGATGCAGAAGCAGGACCGGGTCTGTGTCGTGTTTTTCGGCGATGGCGCGGCGAATGAAGGCGCGTTCCATGAATCGCTGAACATGGCGGCGATCTGGAAATTGCCGGTGCTGTTCGTGTGCGAGAACAATAAATACGGCATGTCCATGGATGTGGCACGCGCGATGGCGGTGGCGGATGTTTCCACCCGCGCGCAAGGCTATGGCATTCCCGGCATCAGCATTGACGGCAATGATCTGCCGCTGGTTGCCGCCACGGCGAAAGAGGCGATCCAGCGCGCCAAAGCGGGCGAGGGTCCGACGTTGATCGAGTGCAAGACCTACCGCATCAAGGGCCATTCCAAGAGCGACCGCAATCTCTACCGCACCAAGGATGAGATTGAGGAATGGAAGGCGCGCTGCCCGATCCGTGCGCTTTCGAAGGAATTGCTGGCGCTGGAGCGTTTCTCGGAGACTGCGCTCGGTGCGCTTGAGGACGCTGCAACAGCAACGATCAACGAGGCGCTGGAATTTGCCCGCACGTCGCCCGATCCCGATCCGGCGCAGCTCACGCGCAACGTGTACGCGGACCGATAGCATGGCAACGCAGATGGCGACGCGCGCGCCGGTCGATACCGCGCCGAGAGAATTGACCTATGCCGAGGCGGTGCGCGAAGCGCTCGCGCAGGCCATGGCGGCGGACGCCCAAGTCTTTCTGTTCGGCGAGGATGTCGGCGTTTATGGCGGCGCATTTGGTGTGTCCGGCGATCTTGTCCATAAATTCGGCGAGAGCCGCGTCATCGACACGCCGATTTCCGAGTTGGGCATGGCCGGCGCGGCTGTTGGCGCGGCGATGACCGGCATGAAGCCGGTGCTGGAAATCCAGTTCTCGGATTTCGTGACGCTGGCGATGGAGCAGATCGTCAATCAGGCGGCGAAAATTCATTTCATGTTCGGCGGCAAGGCCAGCGTGCCGATGGTGGTGCGCCTGCCCGGTGGTTCCGGCACGGGTGCGGCGGCGCAGCATTCGCAATCGCTGGAGGCGTGGTTTGCGCATGTGCCGGGCCTGAAGGTGGTGCAGCCCTCGACGCCCTATGATGCGAAGGGCCTGCTGCTTGCCGCCATTGATGATCCGAATCCTGTGCTGATTTTCGAGCACAAACTGCTCTATAAAACCAAAGGCGTTGTGCCGGAGGAGCCTTATCGCGTGCCGCTGGGCACGGCGGCGGTGCGGCGCGAAGGCACGGATCTGACCATCGTCGGTTCTTCCATGATGGCGGTGAAGGCGCTGGCCGCGGCGGAAAAACTGGCGGACGAAGGCATTTCTGCCGAGGTGATTGATCTGCGCTCGATCAGGCCGATCGATTTTCCCACGATTATCAAGAGCGTGCAGAAAACCCACCGGCTGATGGTCGTCTATGAAGGCGTGAAAACGATGGGCATTGGCGCGGAAATCGCTGCCGGAATCGCCGAGAGCGAAGCGTTCGATTATCTTGATGCGCCAATCGTCCGGCTCGGTGCGGCGGACACGCCGGTGCCGTATAATCCGATTCTTGAAAAAGCCTCTGTGCCGCAGGAAGATTCCATACTCGATGCAGCGCGCGGGCTGGCGCAAGGGCGCACCTGATGCCTGTCGATGTGATCCTGCCCAAGGTGGACATGGATATGACCACCGGCGTCATCGAGGCGTGGAAGGTGCGCGAAGGGCAGGCCGTGCGCGAAGGCGATGTGCTGTTTGAAATTTCCACCAACAAGGCGGTGATGGAAATTGACGCGCCGGAGGATGGCATCATCCGGCAAATTACGGATGCGAAGAATACGGCGCTTCCCGTCGGCACTGTCGTGGCGCGGATTTATAAGGCTGATGAGGCGCTGATTGCGTTGCCGCCGCTGGCGCGCGCTGCCGGTGAGATCGAAGTGAAAAAAGGCGCGATTGTTGCCT
>JBOFFO010000377.1:0-1622 GCA_051648665.1 Beijerinckiaceae bacterium
GGCCGATCTGCGCATTCCTTTGCGGGATACAGGGTTTTATCTCTATCACCCCATGGTGCCCGGCAGCACGGCGGGGCAACTTGATGCGGGGCTATATGGCGGGATCATCGTCAGCGAGGCATCGCCGCCACAATCCGACAAGGAAATCGTTGTCATTCTCGATGATTGGCGGCTGAATGCTGAGAGTCAGCTTGAACTGCCTCAGATGCCGAGCAGCGGCCAAAATCCTCCCGGCGGCAATCTTTTGACGGTCAATGGCGCGCCGCGCGCCGCCAAGGAGACCGCCGCACCGGGCTCGCGGCTGCGCCTTTATATCGCCAATGCAGCAACGACACGGATCGTGACCCTGAAATTCGAAGGCGCGCCGGTCACCATCGTCGCGATCGATGGCCAGCCTTCGTCTACCGCGTTCCAGCCCAAGGGGGCGTTGGCGCTGCTGACGCCGGGCGGGCGCATGGAGCTGTTCGTTGATCTGCCGGCAGCAGCAGGGCAGACTTTCCGCATCACCACCGCCCTGTCGCCGGAGGTGAGCGTGCCGGTGCTGGAGGTCGAAACCAGTGGCGATCCGGTCAAGACTGCCGACCGTGGGCCGATCAGGCCATTGCCACAAAACGCAATGCCGGACCGGCTTGATCTCGCCCGCGCCCAGCGCGTCGATTGCATCATGGGTGGCGGCGCCGGAGCGAACAATACGCCGCCCAAACCGTGGACGCTGAATGGCGCACGCGCTGGCGATTGGACCAACGCAAAGCCGTTGTTCCGCGCCAGACCGGGGACAACTGTCGTTATCGCCTTCCGGAATGACACGCTGATTCCGCAGCCCATGACGGTCCACGGCCATCACGGGCGCTTGTTGTTCGTGCTCGATGACGGCTGGGATCCATTCTGGACGGACACCGTGCTGGTGCAGCCGGGCCGCACGGCGCGCTTCGCTTTCGTGGCCGACAATCCCGGCCGCTGGCTGGTGCGATCAGCCTATGCCGCCTTGTTCGATGCGGGGATGGCGGCACCCTTCGAGGTGGGGTGAAAGCACCCCGCCCCATTAGAGTATTTTCCGACGGAGCGGATACCGGTTCGTCGAAAGAAAATGCGTCAGAACAGAGAGATAGAGCGGACGACTTGATCCAATCAGAGCGTCCGAACTAGTGGTTGCTCCAGAGCCGGTCGCGGCGATTGCCCTGCTGGGCGCCGGGCTGGCCGTTCCGTTCCGTGCGGCGCGGGCCATTGCGCTGGCCACGCGGCTCATTGCGGCCGTCGTCGCGCTTGGTCTCAACCCGCTGGCCGTGGCTGTGCGGCTTGAAATCATTCCGGCGGCGCTTGTCTCCGGCTGCGGCCTCGGCACGGGCCGGATCGCGGGCCGCTTCCGCCGGATTACGTGGCGCGCGCGGCTCTGCCGAACGCTGGTCCTGTGCGCGTCCGCCCGGACCGCGCGTTTGCGGCTGGCCGTTGCGTGCGCCATTCCCGGTCTGGCCGCTGCGTGATTGCCGGTCGCGCCCCTGTCCTTGCCGCTGGCGGGGACCGCGCTCGTCCCGGCTGCCTGCTTCACGCGGCGGCGGCGCAGAAAAATCCACACCCTCAGGCAAAGCGATAATAGGCACGGACACGCGCGTGGTGCGCTCGAT
>JBOFFO010000378.1:0-1595 GCA_051648665.1 Beijerinckiaceae bacterium
TCGCAAGCCGGGCGGCGAAAGTCTCATCGGCTTGCGCCAGCGGAACGGTCATGCTGTCTGCTCGGTTTAGCGGGATAGGGCGCACAACGCGGAGGCGGGCGTGGTGGCGCTGCCGCGAGGGATAACGCCATGCGCCGGATTTTCAAAGCCTTGCTGCTGCTCGCTGCGGTCCCCCTGCTGCTCAGCGTGGCCTACAATGTCATTCCGCCGGTCTCGACCCTGATGATCGGGCGCTGGGTGACGCTGCAACCTGTTGAGCGGCGGCTGGTCCGGCTCGGCGATGTCAGCCCGTCTGTGCCGGTGGCGGTGCTGACGGCGGAGGATGCGAAGTTCTGCGCCCATGGCGGCATCGATTGGGATGCGTTGCAGGACATCGTCGAGGCTGCGCTTGAAGAAGAAGGCGAGCCGGTGCGAGGCGCGTCCACGCTGACGCAGCAGACCGTCAAAAACCTGTTTTTGTGGAACGGACGCTCCTACATCCGCAAAGGCTTGGAAATCCCGCTGGCGCTCTGGTTCGATCTGGTGGTGCCGAAGCGGCGGCAGCTTGAAATCTACCTGAATGTGGCGGAGTGGGGCGACGGCGTGTTCGGCATTGAAGCGGCGGCGCGGAAACATTTCGGCAAGGGCGCGCGGGTGTTGAGCGCGCGGGAAGCGGCGTCTCTGGCTTCTGCGCTGCCATCGCCGCGGACGCGTGATCCGGCCCGCCCCGGCGGCAGTCACCGGCTGCTGTTTCAGCGCGTGCTGACCCGCATGGGTTCGCAGGCGCTCGACACCTCATGCCTGCGGACTTGACGCTCAGATCCGGCCCGATCCAGACCAGAAAGCAGGCAGCACATCCAAGAAGAGAATCTGCGGCGCGGACTGGATTTGCCTGGCGAAAGCCTGTATAGGCCCGCCGACCCTTTAATCCCGGCAACCCCTACGCGCCCGCCACGGGCTTGATTTGGGGCTGATGCCGATGCCATTCTGGAGTTGATCATGGCCGTTCCGAGACGAAAAACCTCGCGCATGAAGCGCGGCTTCCGCCGTTCCGCTGATGCGCTCGTTGCCCCGACTTATGTCGAGGACAAGGATTCGGGCGAACTGCGCCGTCCGCACCATGTTGATCTGAAGACTGGCATGTATCGCGGTCGTCAGGTGCTGAAGGTCAAGACGGACGCCTGAGGCGCACGGGCTTGGGCCTGGAATTGCGATAGACTTGGATTTGCGGACGCCTTCGGGCGTCCGTTTTCGTTTGGGGCGCTGGCTGCTGTCAGGCGGCACTGCGTGCCTGCGCCGCCCTGTAACAGGCGGCTGCCGTTGCTGGGTCAGCGCGGCGGCGGCTGCGCACGGTCTCGGCGTTGAGGCGGCTGGCGATCAGGCTGGCGAGAAAGCAGGCGTTTGCCTTGACAGCAGGGCCGGCGGGCTGACGCTGCTGTGGCGCATACATGACCAGCGCGCGGTTCGCAGGTGATTCCTGTTCCATCTCGGATGCATCGGTGCGCTGCATTGCTCTGACCTGTGCCATTACGGGCCAGTTGGCCCGCGCCCTGTCATTTTTCCGCAAGCCGTGTGCCGCGATGCCCCTGCTGTTTTCCCGGCATTAACGCTCTGGG
>JBOFFO010000379.1:0-7408 GCA_051648665.1 Beijerinckiaceae bacterium
AGCCGATCTCGCTCGGATCGACATGGGCGAGGTCGTTGCGGTCGAGATAGGAAATCGCCAGCTCGCGGAACACATAATCGAGGATCGACGTGGCGTTCTTGATCGACTGGTTGCCCTGCACGAAGCCCGCCGGCTCGAAGCGCGTGAAGGTGAAGGCCTCGACATATTCCTCCAGCGGCACGCCATATTGCAGGCCGAGCGATACGGCGATGGCGAAATTGTTCATCATCGCGCGGAAGGCCGCGCCTTCCTTATGCATGTCGATGAAGAGTTCGCCCAGCCGGCCATCCTTGTATTCGCCAGTGCGCAGATAGACCTTGTGGCCGCCGACCACGGCCTTCTGCGTGTAGCCGGTGCGGCGGTCCGGCAATTTCTCACGCTCGCGCACTTTCTCGACGCGCTCGATCACGCGCTCGACAATGCGCTCGGTGATCGACGTGGTGCGCGCCGCCATGGGCTGCGCCATCAGGTTCTCGACGGCATCCATGTCCTCATCCGCCTCATCTTCGATCAGGGCGGAATTGAGCGGCTGCGACAGTTTTGAACCATCGCGGTAGAGCGCGTTGGCCTTCAGCGCGAGTTTCCAGGAGAGCATGTAGGCGCTCTTGCAGTCCTCCACCGTCGCGTCGTTCGGCATGTTGATGGTCTTGGAGATCGCGCCGGAAATGAAGGGCTGCGCCGCCGCCATCATGCGGATGTGGCTTTCCACCGAGAGATAGCGCTTGCCGATGCGGCCGCACGGGTTGGCGCAATCGAAGACCGGATAATGCTCCTTCTTCAGATGCGGCGCGCCTTCCAGCGTCATCGCGCCGCAGACATGGATATTCGCGGCGTCGATGTCAGCTTTCGTGAAGCCGAGGAATTGCAGCAGGTCAAAGCTGCCATCATTGAGTTTCTCGGCCGGAATTTTCAGCGTGTTGACGCAAAATTCCTCGCCCAGCGTCCATTTGTTGAAGACGAACTTGATGTCGAAGGCAGACGGCAGGGCGCGCTCGACCTTCTCCAGCGTCGCGTCGTCAAAGCCCTTGGCGCGCAGGGTGGTGTGGTTGATGCCGCCGGCCTGTTTCAGCGAGCCGTGGCCGACCGCATAGGCTTCGATTTCCGCAATCTGCGCTTCGGAATATCCAAGACGGCGCAACGCATCCGGCACGGCGCGGTTGATGATCTTGAAATAGCCGCCGCCGGCGAGCTTCTTGAATTTCACCAGCGCAAAATCCGGCTCGATGCCTGTGGTGTCGCAATCCATCACAAGGCCGATGGTGCCGGTCGGCGCGATCACGGTCGATTGCGCGTTGCGGTAGCCGTGCTGCTCGCCGAGTGACAAAGCCTTGTCCCATGCGGCTTTTGCGTGGGCGACAAGGTTCGCCTGCGGGCAATTGGCGTGGTCAAGCGGCACCGGGTTCACCGACAGCGCCTCATAGCCAGCAGCTTCCGAATGCGCGGCGCGGCGATGGTTGCGGATGACGCGCAGCATATGCTTGGCGTTCTTCTTGTAGCCGGGGAAGGGGCCAAGCTCCTGCGCCATTTCGGCGGAGGTGGCGTAGGCAACGCCGGTCATGATCGCAGTCAGCGCGCCGCACAGCGCGCGGCCCTGCTCGGAATCGTAGGGCAGGCCCATGGTCATCAGCAGGCCGCCGATATTGGCGTAGCCGAGGCCCAGCGTGCGGAATTCGTAGGAGAGTTCGGCGATTTCCTTCGACGGGAACTGCGCCATCATCACCGAGATTTCGAGCACCACGGTCCAGAGCCGGCAGAGATGCTCGTAAGCCTCGACATCGAACTGGCGAGACTGCGTGTCATAGAAGGTGAGCAGGTTGGCCGAGGCGAGATTGCAGGCCGTATCGTCGAGGAACATATATTCCGAGCACGGGTTCGAGGCGCGAATATCGCCGCTCGCCTTGCAGGTGTGCCAGTCATTCATCGTCGAGTTGAAATGCAGGCCGGGATCGGCGCTCGCCCATGCGGCATGGCCGATTTTTTCCCACAAGTCGCGGGCTTTCAGGGTTTTCATCACCTTGCCGTTGGTGCGGCTGGTGAGTTTCCAGTCGCCATCCGTCTCCACCGCGCGCAGGAAGTCATCCTTGAGCGAAACGGAATTGTTGGAGTTCTGGCCGGACACGGTGAGGTAGGCTTCCGAATCCCAGTCCGTGTCATAGGTGTCGAAGGCAATATCCGTGTAGCCCTGTTTCGCGAACTGGATGACGCGCTTGATGTAATTGTCCGGCACTTGTGAGCGGCGGGCGAATTTGATCTCGCGCTTGAGCGCCGGATTTTTTTCCGGGTCGAAACAGGCGTCAGCGTCAGCCTCGCAATTCACGCAGGCCTTCATCACCGCCTTCATATGCTTCTGCACAATCTTGGAGCCGGTGACGAGGGCGGCAACCTTCTGCTCCTCCTTCACCTTCCAGTCGATATAGGCCTCAATATCCGGATGGTCCGCATCGACCACGACCATCTTCGCAGCGCGGCGCGTCGTGCCGCCGGACTTGATCGCGCCAGCCGCGCGGTCGCCGATTTTCAGGAAGCTCATCAGGCCGGACGAACGTCCGCCGCCGGACAGGCGTTCGCCCTCGCCGCGCAGGCGCGAGAAATTCGAGCCGGTGCCGGAGCCATACTTGAACAGGCGCGCCTCGCGCACCCACAAATCCATGATGCCGCCTTCATTGACGAGATCGTCCTCGATACCCTGAATGAAGCAGGCATGCGGCTGCGGATGCTCGTAGCTGGATTTGGATTTCGTCAGCTTGCCGGTTTTGTAATCGACATAATAATGGCCCTGACCCGGCCCATCGATGCCATAGGCCCAGTGCAGGCCGGTGTTGAACCATTGCGGCGAATTCGGCGCGACCATCTGGCTGGCGAGCATGAAGCGCAGCTCGTCATGGAACGCGGCGGCATCGGCTTCGGAGGAAAAATAGCCGCCTTTCCAGCCCCAATAGGTCCAGCAGCCAGCGAGACGGTCGAACACCTGCTGGGAGGTGGCCTCGGAGACGAAGCGTTCTTTCTCCGGCAGGGCCGCCAGCGCAGCCTCATCGGGAACGGAGCGCCAGAGGAAGGAGGGGACATCATTCTCTTCCACCTTCTTCAGGCGGGCGGGCACCCCGGCCTTGCGAAAATACTTCTGGGCGAGAACGTCAGCGGCAACCTGGCTCCATGTCTCGGGAACCTGAATGCCGTCCTGCCGGAACACGACCGAGCCGTCTGGATTCTTGATCTCGCTCACCGCTTCCCGGAACGCGATCCCGGCATAGGGAGATTGGCCGGCTGTGGTGTAGCGGCGATCGAACTTCATTTCCCGTCCCCAAAAAGTTGTGCGGAATCGCGCAGCGTTCCGCCGGCCAGACATGTGCGCCATGCTCCGCAAAGCACGGTCATGCGGCCCCGTTAGCCCTGTTGTTGCCTTAACCTGTGAACGCCCGGCGGCTTGGTTGCCGCTCGTTACACATCGGGGCGCATTGCAGTCCGCCATGACGGGCGCGCAGGCTGCCGACCGCGCGCTCGTGTCATCGAGTGCACGTCATGCGAACCGCCTTGCACGGGCCCGTTCTGGGAACTGTTGGAGAGGGTGGAACCGCTCCGGCCGTGCGCCGCACGACGTTGGCAAACATTAGGCGCGGCGCGCTTTTGCCGTCAAGGGATAGTATGCGCTTGACAGGATTTCCCCAAGATGTGGTAGCCGGCTGTGGATTGCGGGGACATAGCGTAATGGGTGCGGCTAAAGCGCGGAAGAGTCGGAGAGAATCGGCATTCTGTTCACACGGCACTTGAAGTGGGCGCGTTAACCTTTTCTTCACTGTGCGGGTAAAATGGGCCTACCAGATGTAGTGGGTTGGGCTGATTTGCCAGCCAAGGGTTGAAGCCTGCCTTTGGGGCAATGCGGATGCTTGGAGGCAGGGAACCGGGCCGTGGCCGGAATCTGGCAAGAATCAGGCGAGAATCGGGCAAGGCGACTGCGGCATCCACAACCTTTGCTGTGCGGCTGATTCTGGCAGGAGATCGATCAATTGACCTTCAGTCTTTTGCCGGCCTGGCCTCAAAGATCACGCAGGTTTCCGTGCCGTGGGCGATAATCCGGCCTTTTGCATCGCGCAGCCAGCCCTCCGATGTAGCGACCCGGCTGCCGGCATGCACCACCTTGCCCTCGCAGGTTACCGTCTGGCCGTCGCCGGGCAGGGCGCGGACCATTTGCACGGTCATGGCAACGGTCGTGTAGCTCTGGCCGGGTTTCAGCAGGGTATGGACCGCGCACGCCATGGCCGAATCGAGCAAGGTCGAGGTCCAGCCGCCGTGAATGGTGCCAAGCGGATTGAGATAATTGGGCTTGGCAAGACCGGTGAAAACTGCGCGTCCCTCATCGGCCTCGCTGAGCCAGAAATCCATCGCCTTGCTGATCGGCGGGGCCGGAAACTCTCCGGCCAGCATTTTGCGCAGCGCTTCAAGGCCAGACAGCCCGGCCATCTGATCGAGCGGCAAGATGCCAAAGCGGCGCGGTTGGGTGAGGTCAGTCATAGGCATCTCCGATGCGGGCAAAATGGCCACAGGGCGCTCGGCTTGCAATCCGCTACCACTGGCCTGCGATACACCGGGCGCATGGACAGGGCCGGTGACACGCGGCATAAGGGCGGCGCTGGCAGGCGCCTCAAGCGCAGCGTGTCAGGCCCCGATCTTGGCTGAGCAGACCCATGAGCCTGAAATCCTTTCTCACCGATGTATTCACCTGGTGGAATGGCGCGACCATTGGCACGCGCCTGTGGATCCGCCGGGCGGGCGAGCGGGTCGGCGAAGACGAGCAGGGCAATGTCTATTACCGCAGCCGCCGCATCGACCCGGCGCTGGGCCGGGAGCGCCGGTGGGTCATCTATAATGGCGAAGCGGAAGCCTCGCGCATTCCCTCCGGCTGGCATGGCTGGATGCATCACCGCACCGACACGCCGCCCACAAAAGAAGATTACAAGCCGCGCGACTGGCAGTTGCCGCACAAGGAAAATATGACAGGCACGGCTTATGCGTATCGCCCGGCTGGCTCCATCGCCAGCCCGGAACCGCGCCCCGCTGCGGAAGGCGAATACCGCGCCTGGTCGCCGGGGAATTGAGCGGAAGGCCGCCTGTTGTGGCAGCTTTTGATGGGGCGGCCTCAGGGCCGCCTTTTTCGTTACACGCTGGAGGAACAGCCCATGCGCGATCAATTCACCGCCCGCGAGCCTGCCGTGCCAACCATTCTGGTCGATGACGACCGCAGCCGGGTCACCCGCTGGGATTTTGCGCCCGGCGCTGAAACCGGCTGGCACAAGCACGCCATGCATTATGTGGTCGTGGTTCTGACCGACAGCACCTTCGCCATCGATACGGCAGAGGGCGAGCAGATCGTGCCGCTCAAGGCGGGCACCACCTATGCGCGGCCGGACGGCATCGAGCACAATGTCCGCAATGGCGGCGACGCGCCGATGGCGTTTGTCGAAATCGAGTTCAAGCGCTGATTCCGTTTCGCGGCGGAATCTGTTGGGGATGCGCCGTTTTCCCGCTTCTTTCATGCGGTGAATCTGCTAGCGCTGGGGTATGGCGACCAGCACCACGACCCGCTCCCGCAGCAATGTCACCCGGCGATACAACTGCCTCAAATGCCCCGGCTTTTGTTGCAGCTATCCGGTCATTCCGATCAACAAGACGGACATCAAGCGGCTCGGCAAGCATTTCGGCCTCGGCTTTGAGGCGGCGGAAAAGAAGTTCACCAAGCAACGGGGGAAAGAGCGGATTCTGCGCCGCCATGCGGACCCGGTGTATGGCAAGATCTGCCGTTTCTTCGATACCGAGGAGCGGCGCTGCACGGTCTATGAAGCGCGGCCCGGCGTCTGCCGCCAGTATCCGGCTTCCAACCGCTGCGGCTACTATGATTTCCTGAGCTTTGAGCGGAAGCATCAGGGCGACAAGGACTTTGTCGCCCGGACCGACTACGACTAGGGCGAGCTGCCGCTGCCCTAGTTTCGGCCCGGTTCGCGTGCTAACCAGCCGCCCTCTCGTTCCGGAACTGTTGTCGTCCGTCATGATTCGCTCGATCTTGTGCCGCCATCTGTCTGCGCCCGCCCTTGCTGCCGCCGCATTTCTGGCTGCCGCAGCACCGGCTGCCGCTGACAAGATCAAGAATCCGGTCGCCGTTTTCGCCGGCCTCGACAAGATCACGGGCCGCATCATCTCGTTTGAAACGAGTATCAATGAAACGGTGCAGTTCGGTGCGCTGCAACTGACGGTGCGCGTCTGCTATTCGCGGCCGCCTACAGAAGCGGCGAACACGACCTCCTTCGTGGAGGTTGATGAGATCACCTTCAACAACGAATACCGGCGGATTTTTTCCGGCTGGATGTTTGCCTCCAGTCCCGGCATCTCCAGCGTCGAGCATGCGATTTATGATCTGTGGCTGGCCGAGTGCAAGGGCGGCACGGAAATCATTCCGGAAGCCAAGGAAAAAGAGGAAATTCCGGATTATCCGCAGCGCAACGTGCAGCAGAAGCCGGCCCTGATCGGCACAGCCGCCAAGCCTGATCCGAACAAGCGCGCGCCCGGCGCGCCGCAGCGGATTGATGTGGCGCCGCAACAGGGCGTGATTGTCGCGCCGGTGGCGCCGGCGCGGCGGTTCTTCCCGACCAATCCGTTCAGCGGAGGTGGTGGGGGCACGGGCGGCTTCGCTCCGGACCGTATGTCGAACTGACGCTGATCACGCGCGGCATGGGTGGTGATGATCGCTGTCACGCGGCCGGATGGGCGTGCAAAGCCTGAAGCGCTGCCGCTCCACTGAGCGGCGTCTTGCCCATGCCCAGTGCAAAATCGCCCTCTGCCGCAATGGCTTCTTCCAGTCGCGCCTTGTAGGCCGCGCGGGGAATTTCGATCGCGCCGAGGGACGCCAGATGCTCCGTGACGAATTGCGCATCGAGCAGGCGAAAGCCGCCGAGGCGCAGGCGCGCCACAAGGTGCACGAGCGCCACCTTGGAGGCATCGGTCTCGCGGTGAAACATGCTCTCCCCAAAAAAAGCGCCGCCGATATGCACGCCATAAAGGCCGCCAACGAGTGCGCCGTCGCGATAGCACTCGACTGTGTGCACATGGCCGGTGCGGAATAGGGCGGCATACAAAGTGCGGATGCGCGCGTTGATCCAGGTGGTCGGGCGGTTAGGTTCGGCGGCGGCGCAGGCTGCGATGACGCCTTCGAAATCAAGGTCCACATGAACCGTGAAGCGATCCTGCCGTACTGTCTTGGCAAGGGAGCGGGAAACCCTGAGGCCATCGAGCGGAAAAATGCCACGTATCTCCGGCTCAACCCAAAATAAATCCGGGTCCGCCGCGCTGTTGGCCATCGGAAAAATACCGCTGGCATAAGCGCGCAGCAGAATGGCCGGTGTGATGGTCTGACGCGCCG
>JBOFFO010000380.1:0-5530 GCA_051648665.1 Beijerinckiaceae bacterium
CTGCACTCTTGCGCGCCGTAACTCCCCCCGCTACCCGATAGGCTCGTGGCAGCGACACATGGGAGCCGGGCATGGCCTATGAATGCATCCTCACCGAAACGCGCGGGGCCGTTGGCCTGATCACGCTCAACCGGCCGCAGGCCCTCAACGCCCTCAACACCCAGCTCATTATGGAAGTGAACGAGGCCTTGGGAATTTTCGATGCCGATCCTGCCATTGGCTGCGTGGTGCTGACCGGTTCGGAAAAGGCTTTCGCCGCCGGTGCAGACATCAAGGAAATGCAGCCGCGCAGCTATCCCGGCACCTACATGGACGACAAATTCCGGGAGTGGGACAAAATCGCGGACCGCCGCAAGCCAATTATTGCAGCGGTGGCCGGTTTTGCGCTTGGCGGCGGCTGCGAAGTGGCGATGATGTGCGATTTTATTATCGCGGCCGATAATGCCAAATTCGGCCAGCCGGAAATCAATCTCGGCGTGATGCCCGGCGCTGGCGGCACGCAGCGGCTGACGCGCGCTCTGGGAAAATCCAAGGCGATGGATATGTGTCTTACGGGCCGGATGATGGATGCAGCGGAAGCTGAACGCGCCGGCCTCGTTTCCCGCGTCGTGCCGCTGGCGGACCTGATGACCGAAGTGATGAAGGCGGCAGACACCATCGCGGCCAAATCGCAGGTGATCGTCGCCATGACCAAGGATTCGGTCAATCGGTCGTTTGAAATGACGCTGCATGAGGGCATCAAGAACGAGCGCCGGATGTTCGCCTCAATGTTCGGCCTGCATGATCAGAAGGAAGGCATGGCCGCCTTCATCGACAAGCGCAAACCGAAATTCGAGCATCGCTGACGCCCGCTTCCCGGCGCCTCTCCAGTTTTTTCCGTTACGAGTTTATTCCATGACGCCTGACAGCATCTGCACCCTTGCCGACATCCGCGCTGCGGCGCAGCGCATCAAGGGGCATGCGGTGCACACACCCCTGCTCACCAATCTCGATCTCGATGCACGCACCGGCGGGCGCATTTTCATCAAGCCGGAAATGCTGCAACGGATCGGCGCCTTCAAATTTCGCGGCGCGTATAACCGGCTGGTGCAGGTTCCCGCAGCAGACCGTCCCAAAGGCGTGGTGGCGTGGTCATCCGGCAACCATGCGCAGGGCGTAGCGCTGGCCGCGAAAATGCTGGGCATGCCAGCTACGATCATCATGCCGGAAGATACGCCGGCGATGAAGCTCGCGAATACGCGCAATCTTGGCGCGCGTGTTGTCACCTATGACCGCTACACGGAAAATCGTGAAGCCATCGGCACGAAACTGGCGCAGGAGACCGGCGCTGTGATCGTGCCACCCTATGATGATCCACAAATAATTGCCGGTCAGGGCACGGTCGGGCTTGAAATCGCCGAGGATGCGGCGGCGATGGGCGTCACGCTCGATGATGTGGTGGTGTGCTGCGGCGGCGGCGGCCTGGTGGCGGGCACCGCGACCGCGATCAAGGCCCTGTCGCCATCAACGCGGGTCTGGTCGGCAGAACCGGCCACGCATGACGACACCAAACGTTCTCTTGAAAAGGGGGAGCGCGTCGCCAATGCGCCGGATGCCCGCTCGATCTGCGATGCCATCGTGACGCCGACGCCGGGGCAACTGACCTTCCCGATCAATCAGGCCCTGCTTTCCGGTGGCCTTGCGGTCACCGACCGGGAGGTGCTGGACGCTGTGGCCTACAGCCTGACGACCCTGAAGCTGGTGGTGGAGCCGGGGGCAGCGGTGGCGCTTGCCGCCGTGCTGTCCGGCAAAGTGCCGACGCAAGGCCGCAGCATTGCCGTGGTGATGTCCGGCGGCAACGTGGATTTCCCCATGCTGGCGCGCGCGCACGGCGAAGCCGTGCCGGAATCAGGTGTGGCCGCCTGAAACAGTGGCGCGGCGCTTATTGCGCGTTGACGGCCATGCCGCACTGTGTCATCAGCACGTCCAACGCGGGCCGGCTGGCCCGCGAATCCGTTTCTATGCGTCCCGCGCGTGACTCGCTGCCGGACCCAGACCCGAAGGAAGCACCATGGCCAACACATCCTCGGCCAAGAAAGCCGCCCGCCAGGCGGTCCGCCGCACGGAACTGAACAAGGCCCGCAAGAGCCGCATGCGCACCTTCGTGCGCCGCGCGGAAGAAGCGATCAAGGCTGGCGACAAGACCGCCGCCGCTGCGGCCGTCTCCGAAGCGCAGCCGGAGTTGATGAAGGCTGCGCAAAAGGGCGTTCTTCACAAGAAGACGGCTTCCCGCAAGATCTCTCGCATGACTGCTGCAGTCGCCAAGCTCGGCTGACGCTTCGGTCAAAGCAATCGCAAACGCCGGTCCTTTGGGCCGGCGTTTTTTGTTTGTCTTTTCGTGCCGCAGCGTAGGTACGCCAATTGACTTCATGGTTTCCAAGTCGGATACACCTAGCGCGCGGCCACCTCGCCGTGCATAGCCCTCTTCCATGTCCAAACCGCACCCCCTCACCCGGTTCCGCGCTGATCACGGCCTGACGCTTGAAGCGTTTGGCGCGCGTGTGGGCGTCGGCAAGGCAGCGGTGCAGAAATGGGAGGCCGGACAGGTGCCTCGCCCGGAAACATTGGCGCGAATCCGTGCTGCGACCGGCGGCGCTTTAAACCCGGACGATTTCCTCACCGCTGGCGCGCAACGCCGCGCAGCCCACCCCCCCTCTCCAGCCAGAAGGCGCAAACCCATGCCCCATTCCATTCAGGAGGCCATCGAGGCCATCGCGCGCGGCGAGATTGTCGTGGTTACTGACGATGATGATCGCGAGGGGGAAGGCGACCTGATTGTCGCCGCCTCGCTTTGCTCACCCGAAAAAATGGCGTTCATCGTGCGCCATACCTCCGGCATTGTCTGCGCACCGATCACCATGCAGGACGCGCGCCGCCTGCGTCTCGATCCGATGGTCGCGCACAATGACTCCAATCACACCACGGCCTTCACCGTTTCCATCGACTACAAGCCGGGCATGACCACGGGCATCTCCGCCGACGAACGCACGGCGACATGCCGGGCGCTGACGAACCCGAATGCCGGCGCCAATGATTTTGCCCGCCCTGGCCACATTTTTCCGCTGATCGCGCGCGACGGCGGCGTGCTGATGCGCTCCGGCCACACGGAAGCGGCGGTCGATCTCTGCCGTCTCGCCGGGCTGCCGCCGGTCGGCGTCATCTGCGAACTCGTCAATGACGATGGCACGGTGACCAAGGGCGTGCAGGTCTCAGATTTCGCCAAGCGGCACGGGTTGAAGCACATTACCATTGCCGACCTGATCGCCTACCGGCAGGCACGGGAAAAATTGGTGGAACGCATTGCGCAATTCACGGTGGATTCGCCCATCGGCCCGATGCAAGGCTATGCCTATCGCACACCATTTGATGACATCTATCACGTCGCGTTTGTGTATGGCGCTGTAGGCGAAGGCAAGAAAATGCCCGTGCGGTTTCACCGCCCCAACATTGTGCAAGATTTATTTGGCGGGGCGAAGTCGATTGAAAAGGCGCTCGACAAATTCAAGGCCGAGGGGCGCGGTGTGCTGGTGTATCTGCGTGACGGCGCGGCTGGCGTGCCGGTGACACCGATTGATTCCGCAGGCAGCAGCGATGCGTTGCGGAACAAGCAATGGCGCGAAGTCGGTGTCGGCGCGCAGATCCTGCGCGACATCGGCGTTCAGTCCATCCGCAACCTTACCTCCGTTGCCCGATCCTACGTCGGTCTTTCCGGCTTTGGCATTGAGATTGTCGGCAACGAAGCGATGGAATAACTCTCATAAACAAGGAATTTCAAATGGCCAATCCCACCATTCCCGTGTTTGATTTCGGCGGCGTTCTGCTCGACTGGAATCCGCTTTATCTCTACCGCAAGGTGTTCAATGATACGGCAAAGGCGGAATGGTTCGTCGCCAACGTCTGCACCAATGCCTGGAATATCGAGCAAGATCGCGGCCGTTCATTTCCGGACGCCGTGCGCATGCTGTCGGACCAGCACCCGGAATGGGCAGAGCAAATTGCTGCCTATGACAAGCGCTGGACGGAGACACTGGCTGGTGCGATCCACGACAGCGTTGCCATCCTTGAAACGCTGCGGCGGCAGCATGAAAAGGTTTACGCCATCACGAATTTCAATGATGAGAAGCTGCGTGAGGCGCAAACGATTTATCCGTTCCTGAACGTTTTCGACGATATTGTCGTGTCCGCCACTGAAAAAGTTCTCAAGCCCGAACCGCGCATTTTTGAAATCCTGTTCGAGCGTAACGGCTTGCGCGCCGGGGATTGCGTGTTCATCGACGATTCCGAGAAAAATGTCATTGGCGCGCGGGCTGTCGGCATGCATGCGATTCATTTCCAGAATCCGCAGCAGCTGGCGCAGGATTTGCGCACCCTCGGTTTCGCTGTCTGAGCGCGCATGCGCCTTTTCGATTCCGCTCTGCCGATCGATGAGGCGCTGCCGTCGCTGACGCAGGCGCTGCGCACGCAATCCAGCGCTGTGCTGGTCGCGCCGCCCGGTGCAGGCAAAACCACGCGCGTGCCGCTCGTGCTGATGGACGAGCCGTGGGCGGTGGAAAAACGCATCATCATGCTGGAGCCGCGCCGCCTCGCTGCACGCGGTGCGGCTGAACGCATGGCGCGCACGCTTGGCGAAAAGGTCGGCGATGTCGTGGGCCTGCGGGTGCGCATGGGATCGAAGGTCTCTGCACGCACGCGCATTGAGGTCGTCACCGAAGGCGTATTCGCACGCATGATCCTTGACGATCCGGAATTATCCGGCGTCGCGGCCGTGTTGTTCGACGAATTTCACGAGCGTTCGCTCGATGCCGATTTCGGGCTGGCGCTGGCGCTGGATTCACAAAGCGCATTGCGGCCCGATCTGCGCATTCTCGTCATGTCGGCCACGCTTGATGGCGCGCGCGTCGCGGCGCTGCTTGGCGATGCGCCTGTCGTCGCCAGCGAGGGCCGCGCCTTTCCGGTCGAAACACGCCACACTGCGCGAGACCCCAATCGCCGCATTGAAGAACAGATCGCGGATGCGGTATTGCGCGCGCTGCGCGCAGACACCGGTTCCATGCTGGTGTTCTTGCCGGGTCAGGGCGAAATCAACCGCGTGGCGGAACGGTTGCACGAACAGATCCGCGACGATTCCATTCTCATTGCGCCGCTATATGGCGCGATGGATCAACGTGCGCAGGATGAGGCGGTTTCGCCGGCACCGCCGGGACTGCGCAAGATTGTGCTCGCCACCTCTATCGCTGAAACGTCGCTGACCATCGAAGGCGTGCGCATTGTCATCGATTCCGGCCTTGCGCGCGTGCCGCGTTATGAACCGGATATCGGCATCACGCGGCTGGAAACGGTGCGCGCCTCGCGCGCGGCGGTCGATCAGCGGCGCGGGCGCGCCGGCCGCACGGAGCCGGGCGTGTGCTACCGGCTGTGGGAGGAGGCGGCGACGGGGGCACTGCCCGCCTTCACCACCCCGGAAATTCTCAGCGCCGATCTCACTGGCCTG
>JBOFFO010000381.1:0-8579 GCA_051648665.1 Beijerinckiaceae bacterium
GATCATTACCAAAGCGCCGCCGGGCCGCAACAGGTCGCACCCGGTTCTGACCCATCGCTCCAGCCCGCCATCGGGCAGGACATGGGCCTGCCGCCGGGCATCGTTGGGGGAGGCGCGCACCCGGCCTGCTTCGGCGAAGGGCGGATTGGTCAGGACCAGCGCCGCCTGGTTCGGGAGCAGGCCGGCGGCGCGGCGAGCCTGCGCCGGTCCGAGAATGTCAGCCTCGACCGCGTTCACCCGCGTTGCGAGACCGTTGAGCGCCGCATTGCTGCGCGCCAGCGTCAGGGATTCGGCATTGGCATCGACGAGCGTGACGGCCGCGGTCGGGTCGAACAGCGCAACGGCCAGCCCGACCGTGCCGACGCCGCAGCCGAGATCGATCACAGGACCGCCCGCTGGCAATGGCGCGGCGGCGGCGAGGAGAACGGTATCGGTGCCAGCGCGGTGCTGACCCTTCGGCAGCTGCGCCAGCCGCAACCGGCCATCAAAGAGAAAATCGTGATCGGATTCAGGATTCGGCACGCAGCTCTCCGGCCAGCCCCGCCTCACTGAGCAGCGCGCGGGCGCGGGCTTCCTCATCATCAGGCACAAGAATACGGCGCTGGAATGCGCCAATCGCCCCTTCCAGAGCGCTGATGTGCTGGTCGGCGACGAACACGGCGATGTCCGCGGCCTGCAGCAGCGATTCGATCGCCGTGATCAGCACCGCATCATTGGTGCGGACAATCTCGCGCATATCATCCGTCTCCCTGGCGGCCCGAGCGGTGCGCATTGCCGCACCCGCCCATGGTTGAACTCGCACGCAGCCCATGCAACCGTCCCATCCGCATCAACCAGCGTCAGGAGCCAGAGCGCGTGGGCGTCGTCATTGCTTTCGAGGAAAAATCAGCCGCCGGAACGGGGATTGAATCCCTCGTGCGCCATGTGGCGGCGGATATGACGCGCGTCAACCAGCTCATTCTCGCCCGCACCGGCTCGGATGTGGCGATGATTCCTGAAATCGCCAATCACCTTATCTCTTCCGGCGGCAAGCGCCTGCGGCCGATGCTGACGCTCGCCACCGCGCAGATGACCGGCTATCGCGGCGATGGCCATGTCAAACTCGCAGCCGCCGTCGAGTTCATGCACACGGCGACGCTGCTGCATGACGATGTGGTGGACCAGAGCGACATGCGGCGCGGCAAACTGGCGGCGCGCATGCTCTGGGGCAATGAGGCCAGCGTGCTCGTGGGCGATTTTCTGCTCGGTCAGGCTTTCCGCATGATGGTCGATGTCGGTTCGCTGCCGGCGCTCGATGTGCTCTCGACCGCAGCGACGGTGATCGCCGAAGGCGAGGTGCTGCAACTGACCGCCGCGAAGAATACGGAAACGACCGAAGATGAATATCTCGCCGTGATCCGCGGCAAGACCGCCGCGCTGTTTGCCGCTGCCTGCGAGGTCGGGCCGATTATTTCCAGCCGCCCGAAGGCAGAAATTGCCGCCGCCCGCTCCTACGGCGCCAATCTCGGCGTGGCCTTCCAGCTTATCGACGATGCACTCGATTATGGCGGCGCATCGACCAAGCTCGGCAAAAATGTTGGCGATGATTTTCGTGAAGGCAAAATTACTCTCCCGGTCGTGCTGTCGTTCCGGCGCGGATCGGATGAGGAGCGTGCCTTCTGGAAGCGGACCCTGCAACGCAGCGACGTGGCGGACGGCGATCTCGACACCGCCATCGGCTATATGCGCAAGCACCGCGCCATCGAGGATACGGTGGAACGCGCGCGGCATTACGGCGCGATGGCGAAGGATGCGCTCGCCATTTTCCCTGATGGCGATCTGAAAACGGCGCTGGGCGATGCGGTCGATTTCTGCATCGCGCGGGCGCACTGAATTTTCCGCTCGTTTGCGAGTGTTGCGCCGGTGAGTGCGGCGCGCGCGCCCGTTTCATTGGCCCTCGGCGGCATGCTGGCGCTGGCGGCCAGCATGGGCATTGGCCGCTTCGTCTATACGCCGATTCTGCCGCTGATGGCGCGCGAACTGGGATTGAGCAGCAGTGTGCTGGGGCTGATCGCATCCGCAAATTTCATCGGTTATTTTATCGGTGCGCTCATCGCCGCTGCCCCGGTGCTGCCGGTGTCGCGGCGCGCGGCGCTGCTCATTGCGCTCGCTGTCAGCACGATTACGACCGCAGAAATGTCGCTTGTTCCGGACGTGTGGATTTTCGCGGCGCTGCGCTTCTTCGGCGGCGTTGCCAGCGCGTTCGTCATGGTGCTCGCTTCTTCGCTCGTGCTTGACCGGTTACGTGCGGCGCAAGCAGCGCACCTCTCCTGGCTGCATTTTTCCGGCATCGGTTTTGGTATTGCCGTATCTGCGCTGGCGGTGTGGCTGACAGTGCAGGCGGCGCTGGGCTGGCGCGGGGCATGGATCGCCTCCGGTGCGCTCTCCGCCCTTGCAGCGCTGGCGACGGTTTGGCTTGTACCGCCTGACGATGGCAGTGAGGCCGCACCGCCGCTGGCCGCGAAGGAAGCGCGCGGTTTTGCCGTCATCGCATTCGCCTACGGCCTGTTCGGCTTCGGCTATGTCATCACGGCCACTTTTATTGTCGCGCAGGTGCGAGCCACCGGCGACGATACCGCGACGCTGGAATTTCTGACCTGGCTGATTGTCGGCGTAGGCGCGATGCCCTCGGTGGCGCTGTGGATCGCCGCTGCCAACCGCATCGGACTGGTGCGCGCTTTTGCCTGTGCGTGCCTGGTGGAATCGATTGGCATAGCGGCCAGCGTGTTATGGAGCAGCGTTGCCGGTCTGCTGGTCGCGGCGGCACTGTTTGGCGCGACCTTCATGGGCATTGTGTCGCTGGGGGTCATGGCGGCGCGTCAGGCCACCACGGGTGATCCGCGCCGGGCCGTTGCTGTAATGACGGCGGCGTTCAGCCTTGGGCAAATCATTGGTCCGGGCTTTGCCGGCATCGTGGCAGACAGGACTGGCACCTTCTTTGCGCCGGTCATGACTGCAGCGCTGGCCTTGCTCGTCGCCTTCGTTCTGACTGTGCGGCTTGGTCCGGGCAAAACCTGACCGGAGCGCCGGTTTAATCCGGCATCAGGATAATATCCGTGTCGTCCGGCTTCGCGCCGGCGGCAGTGAGCATGGCGTGCGCCTGACCGCGATGATGGGTCTGGTGATTGAAAAAATGCAGCACAACCTTCCAGCGCGGCTTGCGCATCTCGCGTTGCACCGCGCCGGAATACCAGACCAGATCCTCCACAAGCCATGCCGGATCGAGTGCATCCGCCCAGTCTTGAATCGCACCATCGCAGGCGGCGCGCTCCTGCTTCAGCGCCGCCCAATCGGAAAAATAGGAAGGCGATTCCTTGATGCCGACTGCTGGCTTCGGCAGCCCGGCAAAGCGGTGCATCCACATGTGATCAGCCCAGATGAGATGGCTGAGCGTGCCGTGGATGGACTGGAAAAATGCGCCGCGATCAGCGGTGCGGGCTGCATCATCCAGCGTATCCGCCGCCGCATAGAGGCTTTGGTTTTGCCATGCGTTGTAACGGGCGAACGAACGGACCACATCCTTCGTGATCATCGGAGCCTCCCTTCACTCAAAGCACGGACTGGCGCGCAATGTTCGACCAGTCGAAATCTGCGGCTGCGAGTTTTTCCTCCAGCGCCGCCGTCGATTCCTTCTCCGCGAATTTCAATTCGGCGTCCGACACCGGCAGCGCCGTCAGCCATGACACCGTGCGCGTACCGAATTGCCGCGTGCCAAAATCCTCGGAGGAAAAATCCGGCGTGAAATAAAGATGGCGCATGTCACCGAACCCACCGAATTGCGACACAGCTGACCACAGGAAGACATTGGGCGAACAGAACCATTTCTGCTGCACAACCGTGCGCGCAGCCAGAAACAGCATGCGGCTGAAATCATCAACCTGCCCGTTGCGGCAGGCGCCGATGAGTTCCAGCCGGGTTGCGTCGAACAATTTTCCGTCATCGTCATAAAGCGGATGGTTCGACAGCCCGATGGTGACGCAGGTGCAAACGCCCGCATCCGGCATATCCATGACCTGCGCGATGGCGATGGAAAAATCCGGATCGGCTTCATCGCGATAGACCATGATGCGCGGGCGCTGGCCAAACGTCGCCTCCAGATACCGCGCGATCTGCTTTTCCTCGTCGGTGACGGTGGGCGGGCCGCTCATTGTCATGTCCCATATTTCCAGTCGCTGGCCCTGTGTCGAGCGCGGCGCGCGGCCTGTCAATCGAGGACGGTGGCGGCTATCCACCAGCGCGGCTGGCGGGCAGCCAGCACGCAAGCAGCCTGTTCAGCCTGGGCAGCATCCGTAAAAAAACCGACGCAGGTTGCGCCGGAGCCTGACATGCGCACATCGGCGCATCCCGGCAGCCGCGCCAGCAGGTCGAGCACATCGGCGATAACCGGTACACAGCGCAGGGCGGGCGCTTGCAGATCGTTGCCGAGGCCGCGCCACCCGCGCGCAATCGGCGCATCCTCGCGCGTCGCGACAGCCAAAGACTCCGGAGCATTCAGCGCGCGAAAAACTGCCGGTGTCGGGCATGGCACGCGCGGATTGACGAGCAGGGCATGCAAGCGGCCCACATGGACCGGCGGACTGACGATCTCGCCAATGCCACGCATGACGCAGGCGCGAGATTGCAGGCACACCGGCACATCCGCTCCGCAGGCGCGCGCCGCTTCCCTGAGAACAGGATCATCCGGCGCCAGATCATTCAGCTGCGCGAGCAGGCGCAGCACCGCAGCCGCATCAGCCGAACCGCCGCCGAGCCCCGCCGCGACAGGAATAGTCTTTTCCAGGTGAATATGGCCGATGCGCAGGCCCGCGCGGCGCTGCTGCAAAGCCTGTGCGGCCTTCAACGCCAAATTATTATCCAGCGGGCCGGCGTCATCCGCCGCAACACCAGCAACGCTGAGCGAGAGCACAGGCCCCGGTGTGAGCGTCAGCGTATCGCTGACGGCGTCAGCGAAAGCCACGAGGCTTTCCAGTGTGTGATAACCGTCGGACCGCCGGCCCGTGACGGTCAGGGTGAGATTGACCTTGGCTTTCGCGCGCTCCTGCAGCGCCATCGCTCGTCTACTTCAGCCGCCGTTTTTCTGCGGTGAGACAAGATCGGGGGACAAAGGCGGCGTTGGCGGCAACGCTGGCATGTCGAGCTTGTCCTTCAACGAGGCTTCGGACGGATTCTCCTCCTCGACCAAACCGTTGGCGATCTTGGCGAGAATTTTTTCCAGCTCGTCCGGTTCCGGCTTCAGGTCGCGGGCGTGGTTCCACTGGAATGTCGCTTCGAGCTTGCGCCCGACTTTCCAGTAGGCGTCTCCGAGATGGTCGTTGATGGTCGGATCAGCCGGGCGGAGATTCACCGCACGCTCAAGCTCGCGCACCGCATCCTCATAATTGCCGAGGCGGTAATGCGCCCAACCCAGACTATCCACGATATAACCGTTGCGTGGCGCCAGTTCGACCGCGCGGCGCAGCAGTTCAAAGCCCTTCTCGATATTCAGCTTCAGATCGACCCAAGTGTAACCGAGATAATTCAGCACATCCGGCTGATCCGGGAACAGCTCGAGCGCCCGCTTCATATCCACTTCGCCCTTGTCCCATTGCTTGAGACGCTCATAGGCGGCGCCGCGGAAATAAAACAATTGCCAATGCCGGCGTTCCGGTTTGTCCACCTTGGTAATGGCTTTGGAATAGGTTTCGACCGCTTCCTGATATTTTTTCTGGACGCGATAAACATTCGCAAGGGCGGAAATCGCATCAACATCATCAGGTCGCCGCTCGACTGTTGCAGACAAGCGGCGGATCGCTTCATCGGTCTGGCCCAACGTTTCGTAATTCAGGCCGGCCTGCACTTCCGCTGCCGGCGCAAAAGGCGATGCCGGCGGCAACCGCTCATAGAGCACATTGGCATGCTCATAACGCTTCAGCCGCTCGTAAATGTCGGCCAGAGAAATCAGCGCCATGTCATTTTTCGGATCGAGATGGAGCGCGAGACGGAGATAGACGATGCCGGCCATTTCATCGCCAGTGCGCGTGCCTTCGCCTGCCAGCACGGTCATCAGGTCCGCCGCGCCTTCCTGCACATTGGCGACAATCGGTGTGATCGGCTTGCCAGCATCAATGTCAGACCGCAACGCACGCAGCGCCGGCGACTGGCCGGCCCGTTCCTCAAACATTGTGATGATGCGCAGCGCCTCATCCTTCTTGCCGCGCCGCGCCTCGAACCGGGCGAGCGCCTCCACAATCCGCGATGACGCCCCATTAACCGTTTCATAGGCGGTCCGCAGGCGCTTTTCCGCAATCTCAGGTTTGCCCGCGACCTCCGCGATCAGGCCGATGGCATAGTCCCGGAACACCACGAGCACCTGCTCGCCCTTGAGCCGTTCCGCCACCTCAATCGCCTTGGCGGTCTGGCCGGACCCCTGATGCGCCCACGCGGTCAGCAAGGTCGCGGTTACTTCGGCTGCGCGGCTGCGCGCGCCAATCGAAAGGCGTTCACGCGCCTGCGCATATTGACGGGTGCGCAGGGCATCCACCGCCAGCGTCAGCCGGGCCAGCGAATTGTTGCGTTCGCGGTTCAGCATCTGGCGGGCCAGACGCGCCGCCTCTTCAATGTTGCCGCCGGCCAGCTGAGCCTCGAAACTGCGTTCGATCAGCTCTGTGTTGCGCGGATCGGCGCGGAGCGCCTCACGCAAATAGGCAGCAGCGGAACTGGTGTCGCGCTGCGCGCCAGCGACGACCGCTGCCAGAAAATTGCCTTCCGCCGATTCCGCCGGTTCGATCACCGGCAGAAGGGATTTGGCGGGGACAGGCTGGGGCACAGCCTGCGCTGCGGTCACGCAGGACGAGGCCAGCAAAACGATGAGGGAAAGCCTGAGCGCGGCGCGCGGCGCGCACGACAGGCCGGAGAGCAACTGCACGATTCCGAAGCTCCGGACGAGAGGGCGTGGCAAATCAGATGGCGCGCGAACATGGCTGCTTCGCGGCGGCGGAGCAAGCCAAAACGGGGTGCAGACGGCGATCATGAGGTGGCAGCCCATGTGGCGCAGTGGTCAGAACAGGGACCCCTGCGACCCGCCGCCCGGTTTGGCCGGCTTCGGCGGCGATGGCCGGGCCGGCGCCGGTTCTATCGGCGCACCCTGGGGCCGGGCCATTGCCGGCACCGCCGCATCGGCAAACTCGATGGACAGGACTGCGCCGGGGCCAATGGCAGCGGCACGCATGACCGGACGGCCCGCGCTGTCACGCACCACGGCATAGCCACGGTCCAGCACGCTGCGGTAGCTCAGGCTGCCCAGAAGTTTCGCCAATCCTTCAAGCCGCGCCCCTTCGTGGCTCTGCTTGGCCGCGACGGCAGATGTCAGCCGCCGCGCCAGTCCTTCCAGTCGGATAGCATCGGTCTGGATACGCTTATGCTCCAGCGCAGTGCGGGCAGCGATGGCGCGGGCCAGACGGTCGGACAGCACTGTGAGCTGGCGGGCGTTTTCAGTCCGGCGGCGGGCGATGAGGTCCGGCAGGCGGGCAGCAAGCGCCGCGTAGGCCCCGCGCCGGGCCGCGAGCAGCGCGCCGGGCGAGCGCTGCGCCAGCCGGCTGCCGAGACGGCTGATGAGCAGCGCGCCTTCCCTCAGCCTCCGGCGCAGGAACAGCGGCAGATTCTGGCTGGCCAGATCGACCCGCTGGCGCGGGACGGCGAGCAGCGCGCCGGGCTGCGGCAGGCCGCGCGCCACACCGCGCAATTCATTGCCGAGATTGCCGAGATAGCGGCGTGACGCGCCGCTGAGGCGCCGCACCAGATCGTCCACCTGCCCGATCAGGTCCGCGCGCACCGGCACAGCCATTTCGGCCGCACCCGTGGGAGTCGGTGCACGTATATCGGCGGCGAGGTCAATCAACGTCCAGTCGGTCTCATGGCCGACAGCGGCGATCAGCGGAATATCACTGTCAGCGGCGGCGCGGACGACAACCTCTTCATTAAAGCCCCACAAATCCTCCAGCGAGCCGCCGCCGCGCGCGACGATCAAAACGTCCGGGCGCGGGATACGGCCGCCGGCGGGGAGAGCGTTGAAGCCGCGGATGGCCGCCGCCACCTCCGCCGCCGATGTTTCGCCCTGCACCCGCACCGGCCAGACCAGCACATGGCGGGGAAAGCGGTCGGACAGGCGGTGCAAGATATCCCGGATGACCGCGCCGGTCGGGGAGGTCACCACGCCGATGATCCTGGGCAGGAACGGCAACAGTTGCTTGCGGGCTGGATCGAACAGCCCCTCCGCGCCGAGCGCCTTCCGCCGCGCCTCCAGCAGCGCCATGAGCGCGCCAACGCCCGCCGGCTCCAGCGCTTCAATAACAATCTGGTATTTGGATGAGCCGGGAAAGGTCGAGACCTTGCCGGTGGCGATCACTTCCATGCCTTCCTCAGGCCGTATGCGCAGCCGTCCGAACACGCCTTTCCAAATCACGGCATCAATCCGGGCATTCTGGTCCTTGAGCGTGAAATAGACATGGCCGGAGGAGTGCGGACCGCGATAGCCGGACACTTCACCGCGCACCCGGACATGG
>JBOFFO010000382.1:0-1902 GCA_051648665.1 Beijerinckiaceae bacterium
GGCGCAGGGCTATGCGTTCGAGGGCGCGGACGCTTCTTTTTTCGTGCTCGCCAAGCGCGTCATGGGCGAGGTGCCGGATTATTTCGAGATCGAGCGTTTCAAGGTCAATGTCGAGCGCCGCTACAATGCGGTTGGCGAACTGGTGACATTTTCCGAAGCCACGGTGAAGGTGAAGGTCGGTGACGAAATTCTGATTTCCGCTGCCGAAGGCAATGGCCCCGTCAATGCGCTCGACAAGGCGCTGCGCAAAGATCTCGGCAAATACCAGTCATTGATTGACGGTCTGCGGCTGGCCGATTTCAAGGTCCGCGTGTTTCAGGGCGGCACCGATGCGGTCACACGCGTGCTGGTGGACAGCACCGATGAAAAAGGCAATCGCTGGACGACGGTAGGCGTTTCACCCAACATCATCGATGCGTCATTTCAGGCGCTGGTGGATTCCATCACCTACAAGCTGGTGCAGGAAGGCGCGCGCGCCTGAGCGCAATGCGCTCATTCATCCGTCAGGCGCACATTTTTGTCGGCGCACAAATCAAGCCCCTCCGCGCCGGGGTCCGCTCCGTCTTCATAGGATGAGCGCACATCGAACAGGCAGCCGCTTTTGGCTTTGATCGGCAGGGTGATGGATTTTCCCGGCGCCAGTGGCTTGCGCAGCCGCGCCACCACGGTGGCATTGGCGTCGGCCGTGACGATGTTGAGCTGTTGCAGCGGCGTGGCGCGGCCGTTGGTGACAACAACCGATGCAGCGTTTTTAGGCGCCATTGCGCGTGATTGCGCATGGGCAGCGGTGACCACTGCGGGTGTTGTGGTCACAGCCCATGCGAGAATAAGTATTGCCCGGTTCATCGTAGATGCCCTGATTGTTTGAAACACCGGCAAGCAGCCTAGCGGCAAAAACGGCGAAACCAAGGGGCCTCCCGCGTCACATGCGTTCGATGATCGCCGCATTGCCTTCGGTGTGCAGCGGATCGGGCATGGCGCGCAAGAGCGGAATGATCGCATCCACATCCTGCACGACAAGGGGCCGCACCTCCGCGCTCGTGCGAATGAAGTGCGTCTCGCGCATATGCGCAAACAGGGCCAGCAGCGGATCCCAGAACCCGTCGATATTGGCGATGATGATGGGCTTGCGGTGCTGCCCGATCTGCGCCCACGTCATCTGCTCGGCCAGTTCTTCAAGGGTGCCAATGCCGCCGGGCAGGGCCACAAATGCATCGGAGCGGTCGAACATCATCTGCTTGCGGGTGTGCATGTCCGGCACCACGATCATCTCGCTGGCGTCTTTCAGCTCCAGCTCCCGCGCCTTGAGAAAAGTCGGAATAATGCCGGTGACATGGCCGCCACCGGCGAGCACGCCGCGCGCCACCGCGCCCATCATGCCGGCGCCGCCACCGCCATACACAAGGTGGATGCCAGCCTGCGCGAGTAATCCGCCCAAACGTGTTGCGGCCTCAACATAGGCGGGCGCACTGCCGGGGCCGGAGCCGCAGTAGACGCAGACGGCTGGGTGTGGAGCAGACATGATGTCTCCGGGTGCAGGCTTGTGAATCACGGCATCACCATAGCGCGGCCAAGCGCCCGGCAGGATGAAATTCGCCCCATTCGGCACAACGCCCCGGTCCGCAGGACGCGGAGGCATCACCGACCCCGAGGGAAGAACTGTGATTGCCAGCGGCCTTGTGATCGTCTATCGCCGATGAACGATGAAGCATAGTGAGTCCGATGACCGGCTGGCGGCCCAGTTGCGCGCGCTGGCGCACCCGGCGCGCCTCGCCTTGCTGCGGGAGCTGGCGCAGCGCGATGCTTGCACCTGCGGCGTGCTTGTTTCGGTTCTGCCTCTCGCGCAGTCAACGGTGTCCGAGCATCTGCGCGTGCTGAAGGATGCGGGCCTCATTGCGGGCC
>JBOFFO010000383.1:0-2176 GCA_051648665.1 Beijerinckiaceae bacterium
ATCTGATCGTGCAGGCGGTGGTGACGATGGATTCGGCGCTGAACCGCACGGAATCGCGCGGCGCCCATGCGCGCGAGGATTTCAAGGACCGGGACGACAAGGACTGGATGAAGCACACGCTGGCCTGGGTCGATGACGAAGCGAAGAAATGCGTCATCGATTATCGCCCGGTGCATCACAACACGATGACCAATGAGGTGGAGACAATTCCGCCGAAGGCGCGGGTTTATTGAGGTTGTGCGGGATGCAAAGTCTGCATTCCTTCTGGCAAAAGTTTTAAGCTGATCCGAGAGCGCAATGGCCGAATTCAATCTCCCGAAAAATTCCCGCGTGACCGAAGGCAAGGTGTGGCCGAAGCCTGCGGGCAAAAATCTTACGGAATTCCGCGTCTATCGCTGGGATCCGGATACGGGCGACAACCCGCGCATGGACACCTACTTTGTTGACCGCGACGATTGCGGTCCGATGGTGCTCGACGCCATCATCTACATCAAGAACAAGATCGACCCGACGCTGACCTTCCGCCGCTCCTGCCGCGAGGGCATCTGCGGTTCGTGCGCCATGAATATCGGCGGCGGCAACACGCTGGCCTGCACCTATGGCATCGACGAGGCGATCAGCGGCGGCAAGGTCACCATCTATCCGCTGCCGCACATGCCGGTGGTGAAGGATCTGGTGCCGGATCTGACACGCTTCTATGCGCAGCACGCCTCGGTCGAGCCGTGGCTGAAAACCGATACGCCGCAGCCGGAAAAGGAATGGCAGCAAGCGCCGCAGGACCGGGACAAACTCGACGGTCTTTACGAATGCATTCTCTGCGCCTGTTGCTCGACGTCCTGCCCAAGTTACTGGTGGAACGGCGACCGCTATCTCGGCCCGGCCGCCCTGCTGCAGGCCTATCGCTGGCTGATCGATTCGCGCGATGAAAATACCGGCGACCGGCTCGATAATCTGGAAGATCCATTCCGGCTCTATCGCTGCCACACCATCATGAACTGCGCCAACGCCTGCCCGAAGGGCCTGAACCCGGCCAAGGCGATTGCCGAAATCAAGAAAATGATGGTCGAGCGGCGGGTGTGAGCCTGCCGCCTGAACAAGATTTTTGAAGCGGCGCCATCACGGGCGCCGTTTTCATTTACGTGGGTCGTGCCTATGTTTGCCGGACCGATGCGAGAGAATTTGCCATGACCGCCAATCCGCTGCTGCAACACTGGGCCACCCCGTTTGAGCTGCCGCCGTTCGGCGACATCAGGCCGGAGCATTTCATGCCGGCGTTCGAGGAGGCGCTGGCGCAGCACAATGCGGAAATCCACGCGATTGCCGAATCGGACGCTTCGCCGGATTTTGCCAACACAATCGAGGCGCTGGAAAAATCCGGCGATGCGCTGTCGAAAGTCTCCGGCGTTTTCTATAATCTCTCTTCAGCGGATACCAACGAGGCGTTGCAGGCGGTGGAGCGCAGCATTTCGCCGCGCATGGCCGCCCATTACAGCGCGATCTATATGCGCAGCGATCTTTTCGCACGCGTCGCCGCGCTGCATGATGCGCGCGCAACACTCGGCCTCGATGCCGAGCAAATGCGCGTGCTCGAACGCTATTTCAAGGCGTTCGTGCGGTCCGGCGCCAAGCTGGGCGCCGATGACAAGGTGCGCATGGCAGAAATCGTTCAGCGGCTCGCCACGCTTGGCACGCAATTCTCGCAGAATGTGCTGAAGGATGAGTCCGCGTGGGAAATGGTGCTGACGGAGGATGATCTCGCCGGATTGCCCGATCCGGTGCGCGCTGCGGCGGCGCAGGGGGGCAAGGACCGGGGCCATGATGGGCAATTCGTTATCACCCTGTCGCGCTCCTCGGTCGAACCGTTCCTGCAATTCTCGGCGCGGCGCGATCTGCGGGAAAAAGCGTTCAAGGCTTGGACCATGCGCGGCCAGAATGGCGGCGCGACAGATAATATCGCCATTGTGCAGGAGATGTTGCAGCTGCGCGCGGAGCGGGCGCAACTCCTCGGCTATCGCAATTTCGCGCAATTCAAGCTCGATGACACGATGGCGAAAACGCCGGAGGCGGTTCGCGACCTGCTGGAAACGGTGTGGCGCAAGGGCGCGGCGCAGGCGGAGCGCGAACGGGCCGATCTGGAGGCGTTTGCGCGCAGCGCCGGTGATGCGCTGACCATCGA
>JBOFFO010000384.1:0-1672 GCA_051648665.1 Beijerinckiaceae bacterium
CCCATCGATCTGGTGCGGCTGAATTTCGGCACCACCGATCTGGCGGAAGTGAACTGGTACCTGAAAAATTATGTGGGCTGCACGCAGACCACGTCGGATGGCAAGAATTACACCTTCGGGTCACTGAAATTTTCGCAGACCAATCCGACGAAGGCGGTGATTTTTGTGCCGCGTCCGACGATTGATGCGGGCGAAATCATCATCGGCGGGCCGGGCGGCGGCGCGGTCGAGGAGCCGAAGACGCCGAAGGCGTTCAAGGATGTGCTGGCGACTGCCTATGAATTCGAGATCAAGCTGGCGGAAAAGCCGTTGCCGCCCCATGCCTATGTGCAGGGCAAGTGGAATGTGGCGCTGAAGGTGAAGTTCCAGTTCCTCGAATCGAACAATAAATTCAGCGCAGGCGGCTCCAAAGATGCGGTGGCCGCAGCGTTTGAAAGAAAACTCACCGACACGGTGTCGGTTCAGCTCGGTGAAAAGGTCAAGCTGGAGGATGTGAAGAAAAAGGGCTTGCTCAAAGCGATTCAGGATGGCTTTGAAGCCGCCATCAAGTTCCAGTTTCCGATTGGCGAGAATTTCAAATTCGGCGTCAGCCCGGCGCTAAAACTGAAAACGACGCCGTTCGTGCTGAAATTGTCCGGCGATGGTTTTGGCGTCTGGGATTTTGGGCCGGAATTGCTCGGGCCGGGGCAATCGCTGAAAATTGCCTTTGGTCTGCAAGTGCAGGGCGGCGTCGAAGTGGGGCCGACGCCCTACCTGATCGCGCAGGTTGGCGAAGCGGTGGCGGGCGCAGGCGGCGCAGGCGTCATTTTGCAGGGTGCGGCGGTGGCTGGCCTGCCGATTGTCGCATTTATCGGTTTCGGCGCCTATTACGGCACGATTGCTGGCCGCCGCGGTGATGCCATCGGGCTGATGAGCTGGTATGTGAACAGCTACATGTATAATTGCGGCTTCCGCGACAGCGCGAGTTTCCCGACCAATGCGGAGGAGCGGCGCATGGTGGATGAGGGCCGCGCCGATGTGCAGCGCGATATGGCGCGGCTGTTCCCCGGCTACAGTTTTCGCGATCAGGTGTTCATGTGGATGACACTGTGGATTCTTGCGGCTGGCAAGCAGCCCGGCACGCAGGATGCCTTCAATGCCGGGCGTCAGCGTCTTGATGATTTCATCTGGGCGGAAGCGAAAAAGAAATTCCGCTTTGACGCGATCTGATGCGGGCATACCGGGCGCGGCAAGGGCCGCGCCTGCATCCGGCCTCACGCCACCTTGGTTGTGGCGCGCTTCCCGATGATCTGTGTCACATCGCCGAGAATGTCATTCACCTTGAAATCCTTCGGCGTATAAACGGCGGCGACGCCGATATTGCGCAGGACATTTTCATCATCCGGCGGGATGATGCCGCCGACGACGACAGGAATATCGAGCCCCTCGCGGCGCAGGCGGTTCACCACCGCGCGCACCAGCGGCACATGGCTGCCGGAGAGAATGGAAAGGCCGATGACGTGCGGCTTTTCCGCTTTCGCTTTCTCGACAATTTCATCCGGCGTCTGGCGGATGCCGTCATAAATAACGCTCATGCCCGCATCGATGGCGCGCAGCGCGATCTGCTCCGCGCCGTTGGAATGGCCGTCAAGGCCGGGCTTGCCGACGAGAAACGAGACGGGCGTTCCCAGTT
>JBOFFO010000385.1:0-7562 GCA_051648665.1 Beijerinckiaceae bacterium
CGGCCATTCAAGACGGTGGTCGGAAAAGCCAGACGGGCAATGCGATCACCCAGCGCAAAATCCATGCCCGCCGGGTCAATGGCTGCAGAGCGCCACGGGCCATCCGCCTCACCGAGCAGGCGAGTGGCGTAAAGGCGAACAGCCTCCCCGTGATCAGCATTCATATGGGCAATCGCCCCCTCTTCGATCTCGGCCAGCTCTTCAGCCCCGGCCAGCGATGTCAACACATCGGAGGCGGTCAGTTCATAGGCTTTGCCGAACCCGCCATTGAGACTCGCCTGTTCAACCTCCAGCCGCATGAAAGCGAAATCGCCGAAATCCGCATACAGCGCCGATTTCGGATTGCGGGCGAGAAAGCGCCGCCGCACCCGCGCGCGCACCGGGTCATCCGCCACCAAAGGCACGGCACGCGCCTGCACCGTGATCCGGGGATGCGCCAGCGGATCGCCCTTGCCAGTCTGCTGAAACAGCAGGGAGCAGCGCGCATCACGCCGCAGGTTGCGCGTATGGGCTGACAGTGATGAGACCAGAATGGTCGGTGTACCGTCCATGTCAGTTGCCACCGCCACCAGCGTGGAAACCGGGAAGCCATCAGCGCCCAGCGTCGCCAGCGCGGCCGAGCGTGATGTGCGCATCAGCGTCACCGCCAGCGCGCGCGCATCATTGTCAGTTTCACGGATGGGATTGATCGGCTCTGTGCTCATGCCGGGATGATGGAATCCAGCCCCAACCCCGACAAGGTAGAAAATTTTTGAACACCGTTCGCGGTTGCCACAATTCGGCCCCCCTTTGTTCGGTATGCCACAATTCACTGTGCAACCCGCCGAAAAGGCCGTTTCCTGATGCCGACGATTGCCCTGGTCGATGACGACCGCAACATCCTCACCTCTGTCTCCATTGCGCTGGAGGCTGAGGGTTACCGGGTGCAGACCTACACCGACGGCGCGTCCGCCCTCGATGGCTTGCGCCAAACGCCTCCCGACATGGCGATCTTCGATATCAAGATGCCGCGCATGGATGGCATGGAGCTGTTGCGCCGCCTGCGCCAGAAGTCCGACCTGCCGGTTATCTTCCTGACCTCCAAGGATGACGAGATCGACGAACTGTTCGGCCTCAAGATGGGCGCCGATGACTTTATCCGCAAACCCTTCTCGCAGAGGCTGCTCGTCGAGCGCGTCAAGGCGATCCTCCGCCGCGCCGGCAACAAGGATGTGCAGCCTGCCCGTGAAGGCGACCAGAAGTCGCTGGAGCGCGGCCAGTTGCGCATGGACCCGGAGCGGCACACCTGCACCTGGAAGGGGCAGCCGGTCGTGCTCACGGTGACGGAATTTCTGATCCTGCACGCGCTGGCCCAGCGCCCGGGCGTGGTTAAAAGCCGCAACGCGCTGATGGATGCGGCCTATGACGATCAGGTCTATGTCGATGACCGCACCATCGACAGCCACATCAAGCGCCTGCGCAAGAAGTTCAAGCAGGTCGATGACGATTTTGAGATGATCGAAACGCTCTACGGCGTCGGCTACCGCTTCCGCGAAGGCTGAGGTTGGTTCTCCCGCTGCGTGCGGGCTATAGACCGGTACGTGATCATCAAGACTGACCCATAGCCCAGAATGGCCAGCGAGCCGCAGCCCTTTGCCTCGGAAGCGCGTGAACCGGCGCCGCGCAGCCTATTGCGCCGCCTGCGGGCGTTTGGCCGCTGGATCGGGCAGCGCTTCACGTCGAGCCTTGAGCGGCGCATCATTCTGCTCAACCTCGCCGGGCTTGTCGCGCTGCTGCTCGGCTATCTCTACCTCAACCAGTTCCGCGCGGGCCTGATCGAAGCGCGCGTGCAGTCGCTGCTGATTCAGGGCCAGATTATTGCAGGCGCCATTGCCGCATCCGCCACAGTCGAAAGCGATGGCATCACGCTTGATCCGGAAAAGCTGTTGCAGCAGCAGACGGGCGACGGCGCCGTTGACGATTCCACGCTCGAATTTTCCATCAATCCCGAACGCGTTGCGCCGGTGCTGCGCCGGCTGGTGACGCCCACGCGCACGCGCGCCCGCGTGTTTGACCGCGACGGCATTTTGCTGGTCGATACCGCGCGCTTTTTCGCCCGTGGCGATCTCTCCCGCACGCAGGAGCCACAACAACCCAGTGACGATGACCTGACGCTGATCCAGCGCACTTTCTCGATATTGCGCCTGCGTTTCGGACGCATCGGCATGCCGATTACGGAAGACACCAATCCTGTGACCGGCAAAAGCCTGCCGGAGGTCAGCCGCGCGCTTGAAAATGAATCGAGCAGCATCGTCAGATTAAATCAGCGTGGCCAGACCATCGTCTCCGTCGGCGTGCCTGTGCAGCGCTTCCGCACGGTGCAGGGCGCGCTGCTCTTGTCCACGCAGGGCGGCGACATCGACGAGATCATTGCGTCGGAACGGCTCGCCATCGTCGAAATTTTTCTCGTCGCCGCCGGCGTCATGCTGCTGTTGTCGATTCTTCTGGGCCGCACCATCGCAGGCCCCATGCGCCGCCTCGCCGCCGCCGCGCGCAGTGTGCGTCACGGCGTGAAGTCGCGCGTGGAAATTCCCGATTTCACCGACCGCTCCGATGAGATTGGCCTGCTCTCCGGCTCGCTGCGCGACATGACGAAAACGCTCTACAACCGCATCGAGGCGATCGAGAGTTTTGCCGCCGATGTGGCGCATGAATTAAAAAATCCGCTCACCTCCCTGCGCAGCGCTGTGGAAACCTTGCCGCTGGCGCGCACTGACGACTCTCGCAAGCGCCTGCTCGAAGTCATCCAGCACGATGTGCGCCGCCTCGACCGCCTGATCAGCGATATTTCCGATGCGTCGCGCCTCGATGCAGAACTGGCGCGGCAGGAAGCGACGCCGGTGGATATGGCGACGCTGGTTGAAACCGTCGGCACCATGGCGAATGAAACCGGCAACCGCGCCCAGGCCAAAATTGTCCTTAACCTGCCGAAGACCCAGAGTGCGCGTGACCAGTGCTTCGTGCTTGGCCATGATTCCCGCCTCGGACAGGTCGTCACCAACATCATCGACAATGCCCGCTCTTTTTCCCCGCCCGGCGGCACCGTGCGCGTGTCGCTGCAACGGCGGCATGAGCATGTGATGATCCGCGTCGATGACGATGGCCCCGGCATTCCTCCCCACGCGCTGGAGCGCATCTTTGAGCGCTTCTACACCGACCGGCCGGAGGAGCAGGGTTTTGGCCAGAATTCCGGCCTTGGCCTGTCGATTTCACGCCAGATCGTCGAGGCGCATGGCGGCCGCATCTGGGCCGAGAACCGGCTGATGACGCAGAAGCCGGGGAGCACAACAGCCATTGGCGGCGCCTCCTTCTTCGTGCAGCTGCCGGCGGCCGCGCCATGACCGCCAATGAACACGCCATGATCGCCCAATGACGCCCCTTGCCACCATCCACGCCAGTTGCCTCGTGATTGGCGAATGCGGCGTGTTGATCCGCGGCCCCTCCGGCGCCGGCAAGTCCCGCCTCGTGCGCGGCCTGCTCGCCCATTACGCACCGCAGACCTTCGCCCGCCTCGTCGCCGACGACCGGGTCGCGCTGGCGGTGGAGAATGGCCTGCTGATCGCAAGCGGCCACCCCCGTATCGCCGGGCAGATCGAGCAGCGCGGCCTCGGCATTATGACCCTGCCGCATGAGACGGCCTGCGTGGTCCGCCTAGTGGTCGATCTCGACGATGCGCAAGCCGCGCGCCTGCCATCGTCGGACGCCACCGGCGTCAGCATCGACGGAGTCTCCATCGCGCGGCTGCCGGTCGGATCGGGCATGGACGCTGTCGATCTCGTCATCAGTGCGGTTGCCGCGCTGCGCTGAATCCGCCGCTTCGGCAGGGTGCGGTACCCACCGCCGCTCTACGCGCGGTGCAATGCCCCCTTGCGCTTTCGCCCGGTCTGGCCAAAATAGCGATGCAGAAGCCCGTCAGGGCTGTGGACCCATAAGTGCATGATTGGAATGGTGCTCGTCACCCACGGGCGGCTCGCCAACGAATTTCGCGCAGCCCTGGAGCATGTGGTCGGACCCCAGCAGCAAATCGAAACCATCGCCATCGAACCCGACGACGACATGGACGGCCGCCGCAAGGACATCATGGCCGCTGTCGAGCGCACGGATTCGGGGGCTGGTGTGGTCGTGCTGACTGACATGTTCGGGGGAACGCCCTCGAACCTCGCGATCTCGTGCATGAATGGCCGGCAGGTCGAGGTTGTGGCCGGCATCAATTTGCCGATGCTGATCAAGCTCGCCCGCGTGCGCGAGGACGCTTCCCTCGATCAGGCCGTGGTCGCAGCGCAGGATGCGGGCCGCAAATACATCAATGTCGCCAGCCGCATTCTGGCGGGCAAGTAGCAGGCGCGGGGAAACGGGCAGACGCATGGCGAATGATTTCGATGACGATTGCCCGCCGCTGGAAATTCCCGAAGGCGCGCTGTTCCGCGAATTGCCGATCACCAACAAGAAGGGGCTGCACGCCCGCGCCTCGGCCAAATTCGTCCAGACCGCTGAAAAATTCGACGCTGAGATGACCGTTACCCGCTGCGGCGAAACCGTCGGCGGCACTTCCATTATGGGCCTGCTCACGCTGGCCGCCGCGCAGGGCACGACCATCACCGTCACCGCCAAGGGCGATGACGCCGAACAGGCGCTCGACGCAATTGAGGCTTTGCTGGCGGATAAATTTGGCGAGGGGGAGTGAAGGGGCAGAAATAAAGATGCATCCGCAAATCGCATCCATGCAGTATCACTTTGGCTCCCTCATTCCTTAATTCATACTGGCCCCCGCATCGGCGATTAAACAAGCAACTCGTCAGCTAGCATTGAAACAAGTGTGCGGGCATGCTCTGGCGTATCACGCCGCGTTGCGATGGCAAATTCAACGTGCGGCAATGCTGGCAATTGCAGATGCTGAGGCGCTACTATAATTTCATCGCTCTTCCATCGCGATGTGCGGACGGTCATCGCCAGTCCCGCATGCACTGCAGCACGCAAGCCTGTCAGGCTCGAGCTTGTTGCCGCAATGCGATAAGCCCGGCCATCGCGATTGATGGCTTCAAGCGCCGCTTCTCTGAAAGCGCATGGGGGATCCAGAAGGGCCAGAGCCAGCGAATCCTCCGGACCGACCAAGCCTTCGCGAGCCAGAAGCCAGCACATAGGCTCATCAAAAGCAGCGATCTCATCACCGGCAGCCGCGCCGCGAACCGCAACAGAAATATCGATCTCACCTGCCTTGAGCTGTTCAGCGATCTCAAGTGATCGTCCGATGCGCAGGTTGATCTGAACGCGCGGATGTGTGTGTGCAAACCGGTTGAGCAGCGCAGGCAGACTGTCATCTGCAAAATCCTGCGTAATCCCTATTCCAACCCGGCCATCCGCTGACGCGCCCCTTACGCTTAGCCAAGCTTCATGGTTCGCAGCGAGAATGCGACGCGCATGACGAACCAGCCGGTCACCCTGCTCGGTGAGCACGCGCCCTCGCCCGTCATTGGCAAGCAACGGAACACCAACAGCAATTTCCAGCCGCTGCATCTGGGCGGTCACGGCAGAGGGTGTACGCCCAACAAGGGAGGCCGCACGACCGAGCGAGCCGCTGTCAGAAAACGCAATCAGCGTGCGGAGAAGATCGGGGTCAAAGGCATTCATAATTCAGTTTTATCAAATTTATAATGTAAAACAATTCAATTTTCTTAAGCATAGAAAGATGGAACAGTGCATCGCATCCGGGGTCACGAAGAAGTCACCCGGCTTCAGGAGATTAGCCATGCCAATCCTCAATGTTCAGCTCAGCGGCAGCCAGAGCAGCTTCAATCGAATTGATTTTGCCAGAAACCTGACTGAGTTGACCACCAGTCACCTTAAAAAGGACCCAGCGCTCACCGCACTGATTTTGACTGTTACCGATCCGGCAGACTGGTGGATCGGCACTCAAAGCCTTCAGGATCAGGGCTTGGGCAGCTTTGCACTGAACATCAAGGTCACAGCGGGGACCAATACCAAGGCCGAAATGTCTATGTTTATAGAAACCGTTTTTGCCTACATGTGCGCTCTTCTGGGCAAGATTCATCCCGCAAGCTATGTCGTTATTGATGAAGTTCCAGGCGCGGCATGGGGCTATGGCGGCCTGACTCAGGAACATCGGTTCATCGCTGCACGCCTTGCCAAGGCTGCCTGATTTCAACCAATCGCAGGAACCGAGTTAATGTTGAAACCTCAAACACTGCTTGAGCTTGCTAAAGCTGATCTCACGCCCGCGCGCGCCGATCAGGCAGTTCTTGTTCTGATCGACATGCAAAACGAGTATTTGAATGGGCCAATTGCTGTCAGTGGCGCACAAAAAGCCGTTCTTGAAGCTGTAAAATTACTTGATGCCGCACGAAGCGCAGGAGCGCCTGTCATCCATGTCGTGCATCGCGGCAATGCTGGCGGACTATTCGATCTGGCCGCAAAACGCGGACAAATCATTGATGCGCTGGCACCAACAGCAAATGAAATTGTTATCGAAAAAACCTTTCCGAACGCTTTTACCGGCACGGACTTGTCAAAAAACCTGACGGCACTCGCGCGAAAGGATTTAATCGTTGCTGGCTTTATGACGCATATGTGCGTCAGTTCAACGACGCGATCTGCCCTTGATCACGGCTATCGTGTTACGATCAAATCTCAGGCCTGTGCAACGCGCGACCTGCCTGATGGCCGCGGTGGCATTTTTCCAGCTCAACTTGTCCACGAAGTCGCACTTGCAGAACTGCGAGATCGCTTCGCCATAGTCACTGGTGAATAAGGATAGCACGCAACAATCAGTGCCTGACGACCAAGTCATGCTGCATGAGCGGGCATGATGGCGACTGCCTGAGCCACATAAACTTATCTTTATATCTTTATTGCCTCCCTTCCCGGCCCGTGCTAGAGGCGCTGCCGACGCTGGGGCAGGAACTGCCCCGGCCGGGCGGGCGCGCCCCTTCGCCCCAATCCAGATTTCAGACCGGGAACCACCCTATGCAGCATGATTATCACGTCCGCGACATTGGCCTCGCCGCCTTTGGCCGCAAGGAGATCGAACTGGCCGAGACCGAGATGCCGGGCCTCATGGCCATTCGCGAAGAATATGGCCCGCAGCAGCCGCTGAAGGGCGCGCGCATCGCCGGCTCGCTGCACATGACCATCCAGACCGCCGTGCTGATCGAGACGCTGAAGGCGCTGGGCGCGGACATCCGCTGGGTGTCCTGCAACATTTTCTCGACGCAGGACCATGCCGCCGCCGCCATCGCCGCCGCCGGCATCCCCGTGTTCGCCTACAAGGGCGAGACGCTGGAGGAATATTGGGATTACACCGCCAAGCTGTTCGACTGGCATGGCGGCGGCGTGCCCAACATGATCCTCGATGATGGCGGCGACGCCACCATGCTCGTCCATTACGGCCTGCGCGCCGAACAGGGCGATGTGGCGTTCCTCGAAAAGCCGGGTTCGGATGAAGAGGTGATCTTCTTCGCCCTCATCAAGAAGCTGCTGGCCGTGAAGCCGAAGGGCTGGTTCGCCGA
>JBOFFO010000386.1:0-6309 GCA_051648665.1 Beijerinckiaceae bacterium
TGCAACCTAAACGCCAATCGTAAACGTAAGATGATGATGATCGTGATGCCGCGCACCCATCACTTTTTTCCTTGCAGAAAGGCCGGAGCTTTGTGAATGCCGTTCGCATTTGGCCACAGACGCGGGAGACGCGACCGCCATGATCGCCCTAACGGCAGATTAATGGCTGTGCCACCGGTCCGGTTGCGGCCATCGGGGCCGGAAGAGATCAAGCCGGGCCGGGCCGCGATTTTCCAGCGTGATATACCGCGTCGCGCCAAGCGTGACCGTGCGCGGCACGCCCGGCTGCGGCACATTCAGTCCCCACCCTTCCTCAGAGACAACGCACAGGCTGACGTGGGTTGGCGACGCATAGGGGCTGACCGGCGGTTCCGGCACAATCAGCCCCTCGACCACAAGCGGCATTCCCTCCGGCCCCGGCATGGTGCCGGCAAAATAGCAGGCCATTTCTTCGGCCATCAGACCCGCAAGCGTCTTGCGGAAAATTGGCCGGTCGGCCGGACGCATCAGCCATTCCACCGGCAATCCCGGCATCATTTTCGGGAAAAGCCCGCCCACCGTTTCGCCAAGGGAAACGAGTTCCGGCGTGTCTGTCATCGTGCCTGTCATGGCGACGCGCAGCCGGTGTCGCTCGAACGGCTCTATCAATGCATCCACGGTTGTCAGCGCGAATGTGGCGCGCTCCATCGCCTCGATGGCGCGCAACCGCGCCACAAAGGTTTTCAGAATGGGATGGCGCATCAAATCCAGAGCCAAGCCTTAAAATCTCCGGCGTCAAAATCTGTCGGCCCATCAGCGCATCGCCGCTGCCGGTAATGCTTTGTTAAGAACCACCCATCTTGTCGGAGCAAATCGTCCAAACTGCAATCCATTGAGCGCCGTTAACGTAAACAGGCGGTGTTGATTGCCTGACCCGTAAATTTCCCGTAACACTTCACGCACACCAGTTTTGCCGATGCTCCAACCAACTCCTGGGAGCAGACGCCAGACAACTTTCAGGGGGGCGCACCTCACTTCATGCAGCGATGCTGAAACGGAACGCCAACGGGAGAGCTTCGGCTCTCCCTTTTTTTTGCCTCCACGCGCCTTTGAGTGCCGGATGCGGCACAGGATGGACGCAAGCGCGCATGAACGCCATCATGCCCCAATGAATCAGGACTGGCCGCAGCGCCCCTCGCGAGAACCGATGTTCAACGCGCCAGCCACAACGCTTGCGCTTGTTGCGCTTATTCTCATTCTCCACGCCGCCCGTGAATGGCTGGTGACCGAGGATTGGCGTCTCGTGATGGCATGGGGCTTTACGCCCTTGCGTCTGCTGGCGCAGTTCAATCCGGAAGCGGCCGCGCAAACCGCTCAGGATCTCATGCAGGCTGGCGCCCGCGCACCGAACGGGTCGCTGGCGCACATGCGTGCCGCGCTCGCACAATACGTCATCGAAATTTCTGACGACAGCCTGCAAAGTTTCGGCACATTGATCACCCATGCCGGTCTGCACGGCAGTTGGGCGCATGTCATCATCAACAGTGTCTGGCTTGTGGCGTTTGGCAGTGCCGTCAACCGCCGCTTTGGCGCGCCGCGATTTATTCTGATCGGCATAATCAGCGCGATAGCCGGTGCGTTGGCGCAAATGGCAATGGATCCCACATCGCCTTTGCCGATGATTGGCGCATCGGGCGCAGTCTCAGGTTATACCGGCGCCATGGCGCGCTTTGCGTTTGCGCCCGGTGGACCGCTGGGACCGTGGAAACAGCCTGGCGATCAGGCCTATGTCATGCCTGCCCCTCCCCTGCGGAACATTTTTCGTGACCAGCGCGCGCTGATGTTTGTCGGATCATGGTTCATCCTGAATTTTCTCAGCGGTGTGGCGGCCGGACCATTTGGCGGCGGTGACGCGCCAATTGCATGGGTCGCACATATGGGCGGATTTTTTGCCGGATTTTTGCTGTTCGGCCCGCTTGATCCTGTGCGGCGCACGCCGGAAGAATGGCGCAACTGACCGGTTGCACAAGCTCTGCGCCTGCGACACACTTGCTGCCCGGATTGAAGCGCAGGGAGGCACGCCATGACGGTCGCACGCATTCTCGGAGACAAGGGCCAGAACGTCTTTTCAATCACCCCGGACGGTTCTTTGCAGGACGCAGCGCGCACCTTGGCGGACCGGCGCATTGGCGCTGTCATTATCACCACATCCGATGGCGCGCTGGCCGGCATTCTTTCCGAGCGCGACATTGTGCGTGCAGTTGCGCGTAATGGCAGCGCCGCCCTCTCGGATTCCGTTGCCCAGCACATGACGCGCGATGTGGTGACATGCGGCCGCTCCACCACCATTGATCAGGTCATGGCGACCATGACGGCAGGAAAATTCCGGCATATTCCCGTTGTTGAAGATGGCCGCCTGACGGGCGTCGTTTCAATCGGTGACGTGGTCAAGCACCGCGTTGCGGCGATGGAAGCCGAGAGCGAGGCGCTGAAAAATTATATTGCGTCCTCATAAGCTCAATGGCTCCTATTCACGGACAAAAAAACGGCCGGATAATTCCGGCCGTTTTTTCGTCACATCCCCGCTGAAAAACGCTTACAAAATTTTTTGAACCAGATCGAGCATCACGCGGCCGCACATCATGCCCCAGAAGCAGGCGATAACGGTGGCGGCCATGACAAAGAAAAATGGCCGCCCCTCGATCGTCCGTCCACGCACCGTGTTGCGCAGGATCAGAAACGGCGCGCTGAATACAATCAGCGGCACAGAGGCGATAGCGCGGAAATCCCCGGTTTCCAGCATGCGGAAACTGGCGCGCTGCTCCGCCACCATTTCATAGGTCGAAACAATCAGCCCGGCTGCTGCAATGCCGAGCGCCAGAGCCATGAAGGCTTCAAGGGCTGCAGGGGTCAGCAAAAACATGGGACGCCTCACTCACGCCGCCAACGCTTCAAATGCCGCGCCAGCGCTTAACCATTGATCAATCTTAACGGACTCTTAACGGAAAACCACTCAAATCCGGCAACGTGGTTACTTGCGCAGGCGGATGGCCAGCGAACTGAAATTGCGGTGGAAATTCCGATGTCGGTTTATCAGCATGCGCCTGAGAGCGTGACCTTCCAGCGTCACTGGCCGGCCCTTGCCGCCATCGCCCTCGCCGCCATCCTGCTGATCGGCTTTGTGCTCATTCCCCTGCGCACGCCGATCCTGTCGACCAGTCCCCGCCCGGTGACGCTCCAGATTGGCAAGGGTGTGCTTGAAATTGATGCCAACGCGCTGCGGCGCGGCGCGCAGCGCAGCGGCGGCATGCTCGAACGCGCCGACCTCATTCTGTCATGGCCAGAATTCAATGCCGCACAACTGGTTGAGCGCGATGCATCGGGAAGCCCCATCGCTGCCCAGCCCGCCAGGCATGTCCTTCTTAGCCTCCGCGCTGCCGAAGGCGCTGATCCGGCACGGCATACCGCGACCTTGTACGGGCGCTTTCTCGATGGCGAAACCGGCACAACAACCGGCGGGCTGATTGTCCGCCGCTTCCGCGACAATTCACCCTATCATGGCGAAGAGCTGTTCATCTCGCCCCCCGATGGCGAGGAGTTTGCCGCCCGCTGCCCGCAGCAGACTGTGACCGGCGCCGTGAATGGCCGGTGCCTTGCGCAATTCAGGGTCGGGATGTTTGACGCCACGGTGAATTTCGACGCAAGCCTGCTGCCGGAATGGCAGCATCTGCGGGAGCGCACATTGGGACTGATTGCCCGCGCGATCCGCTGACGCCATCCAATAATCAACAAACTGCTGACCAAAAGAAAAAGCGCGGCCTAAACCGCGCTTTCTGTGACAAATAAGGCTGACCCGTGCATCAATCGCCGAGATCAGAGCCGAGAATAGCCATCTGGAACGCATAATCCCGCTCGCCATCTTCGGCGTCGAGCGAGATCACGCCAATGAATTCCTCGCCCACATACACTTCGCAGGAATCATTCTTTTTCATGCGCGGCACAACACGGATCGCCTGATTGCCAAACAACTGCCGGAGATAGGCCTGCAAGCGGGCGATTTCGGTCTTGTCCACGGGAAAGTCTCCTCGAAGAAGGGTCGAACTGAATGATGCGCCCGCTTGCCATGGGCGGACGCAAGCTGCAAGCCGCAATTCCGGCTCACCCGACCAGGAACTTCTCCGCCAGAATCTGGTCCATGCTGCGCGCCGGTTCGGCGCATCCCGCCTCGCCCATTTCCTTGGCCGGCACACCCGCCACCGTGGTGTTCGGCGGCACGGATTTCAGCACCACCGAACCCGCTGCGACACGTGCGCAGCGCCCGACTTCGATATTGCCGAGAATCTTCGCGCCTGCGCCGATGAGTACACCGCGGCGGATTTTCGGATGCCGGTCTTCGTTCTCTTTGCCGGTGCCGCCCAGCGTCACCCCATGCAGCATCGACACATCGTCCTCGATCACCGCCGTCTCGCCGACCACAATGCCCGTCGCATGATCGAGGAAGATCGCCTTGCCGAGACTGGCCGCCGGATGGATGTCGGTCTGGAACACCTCCGAGGCACGGCTCTGGAGATAGAGCGCGAAATCCTTCCGGCCCGCTTTCCACAGGGCATTCGCCAGCCGGTGCGTCTGGATTGCGTGGAACCCCTTGAAATACAGGACAGGATCGAGAAACCGCGTGCAGGCCGGATCGCGGTCCGCCACCGCCATGATGTCGGCCCGGAAGCACTGGCCGATGGCCGGATCGTTCTTCAGGACCCCGCGATAGACCTGCACGATCAGGTCGGCTGGAACCACGGAATGGTCGAGTCGGGCAGCGATGCGGTGGACCACCGCCGCCTCCAGCGTCTCGTGATGCAGGATGGACCGGAGCACGAAACCGGACAGGGCCGGCTCGCGCTCGACGATTTCTTCGGCCTCAGCCTGGATATGCGTCCAGACCGGATCAATGGCCTTCAGGCCCGCACGGGTCAGGTCGCGCCGCGCCGGATTGCTGGTATTTGAATGGGACATGCGTCTCGTTGCTCCTCGCTGCGGATGGTCAAGGCATCCGGCGCTGGGACCATGCAATATAGGGCGGAGCGCGCGCTGGCGCAAAGTCATCCCATCGGCGGAGGCATATCGCCAGCGCAGAGCAGCCGGGATTGCCGGATGGCCCTTGCCCCGCCACATATCCGGCAGACACTGAAAGCCCAGCGAGGATTTGCGATCCATGACCGACTACCGCGCCACCCCCGAAGCGATTGCGAAGCTCACGCCGGAAGAGTTCTACGTCACCCAGCGCAGCGGCACCGAGAGGCCCGGCACCGGCAAATATCTCCACAACAAGGCGGCCGGCATTTATGTCGATATCGTCAGCGGCGAACCGCTGTTCGCTTCCGCCGACAAATATGAGAGCGGCTGCGGCTGGCCGAGCTTCACCAAGCCCATTGACCAAAGCCGTGTGAAGGCGCTGCGCGACACCAGCCATGGCATGATCCGCACCGAGGTCCGATCAGCAGGCGGTGACAGCCATCTCGGCCATGTGTTCGAAGACGGCCCGATGGATCGCGGCGGCTTGCGGTATTGCATCAATTCGGCTGCCCTGCGCTTCGTCGCGAAGGAAGACATGGAAGCGCAGGGCTACGGCCAATATCTTGATCAGGTGGAGGGATGACCATGACGACGGAAAGAGCAATTTTGGCCGGCGGCTGCTTCTGGGGCATGCAGGATCTGATCCGCAAAATGCCGGGCGTCATCTCGACTCGGGTCGGCTATACCGGCGGCGACGTCGCCAACGCCACCTACCGCAACCATGGCACCCATGCGGAAGGCATCGAGATTATTTTCGATCCGGCAAAATTATCCTACCGCGACCTGCTGGAGTTTTTCTTCCAGATTCATGATCCGACCACGGCCAACCGGCAAGGCAATGACATCGGTATGTCCTACCGCTCCGGCATTTATTATCTGAGCGACGCGCAAAAGGCGGAGGCGCATAATACCATCGCCGATGTCGACGCCTCAGGCCTGTGGCCCGGAAAGGTTGTCACGGAAGTGAAACCCGCTGGCGATTTTTGGGAAGCTGAACCAGAGCATCAGGATTATCTCGAGCGCATCCCCCACGGATATACCTGCCACTTCGCCAGGCCGAACTGGAAATTGCCAAAACGCAACGCGGCCTAACGATTCAAAAACCGCAAAATCGCCTCAGCAAAAGCATCATTGCGGTCACCGGCGACCATGTGGCGCGCGCCGGCAATATCGGCGAACTCACTGTGCGGCGCGAGGTCCTTGAATTTTCGCGCCGCTTCGTCGGTCACCAATTCGGATGACTGGCCGCGCACGAGCAGC
>JBOFFO010000387.1:0-2784 GCA_051648665.1 Beijerinckiaceae bacterium
CGTTGGCCATCCACGGCTTGGCCGAGGCTTCAAAGAAGGCTTTCAGCCCGGCCGCCACGTCGCCCATATAGGTCGGCGAACCAAAGATCACGGCATCGGCCTTGCCGACGGCCTCAAGCATGGCGTCGAAGTTCTGGGACGCATTCTCGATGCGCAGCAGGTTGGCGGTGGCGCCGGCCTTTTGCACGCCCGCGGCAACCTCTTCCGCCAGAACATGTGTATGGCCGTAGCCGGAGAAATAGACGATTGCGACAGTGGTCATGGATGCCTCGGTCAGGGTTTGAAACACGTCCCTGATCTAGGCGCGCCAGAGATTTGCGCAACCGCAATGGCTGCGCAAATGATCTTGCATGAATGCAAAATCGCCCGCGCCGCATGTTACCCGCTGAATTTATTGCTCTTCGGGAACCCCTTCGGCGGCAGGCGGCCGGACTCCGAGCGGTGGCCGATCCAGTCCTTCAAGTCCGCCTTGGCGATATTGAAGCTGCGGCCCGCGCTGTCGGTCCAGCTCAGGCCCTCTTTGAGGGTGAACACGCTGACATCGGCGATGCCGCCATCCTTGTATTTTTGCAGCCGCACGCCCTTGCCGCGATTCATTTCCGGCACTTCGGACAACGGAAACACCAGCAACTTCCGGTTTTCGCCGATCACCGCCACATGATCGCCGATGGCCGGCACGACAACGGCCAGCCGGTCGCCCTCATCGACATTGAGCAGCTGCTTGCCCTTGCGCGTGTTGCCGATGGTTTCCGCTGACGGCACGACAAAGCCGCGCGATTCATAACCGGCAATCAGATATTTCGTGTCGGCCTCATAGGAGAACGCTGTAACGATTTCGGCGCTTTCCTCCAGATCGACCATGAGCCGGACAGGGTCGCCATAGCCGCGCCCGCCGGGCAGCTTCGAGCCGTCGAGCGTGAAGCATTTGCCGTTCGAGGCGAACACCAGAATTTTCGCCGTCGTCTCGGTCTTGAAGGAAATCTTCAGGGCATCGTCGCCTTTAAAGGAGAGCGAGGACAGATCATCCACATGCCCCTTGAGTGCGCGGATCCAGCCCTTGCCCGAAATCACCACTGTGATCGGCTCACGCTCCACCAGCGCTTCCTCGATGCTCACATCGCCAAGTTCCGGCGCGTCGGCGAATGTGGTGCGGCGCTTGCCGAGTTTCGTTTCCGGCCCGAATTTTTTGCGGACCTCGCGAATTTCCCACGCGACCGTTTTCCACTGCTTGTCTTCGGAGCCGAGTAGATCCTCGATCTGGGTTTTTTCCGATTCCAGTTCGGTCAACTCGCGGCGCAACTCCATTTCTTCCAGCTTGCGCAGGGAGCGCAGCCGCGTGTCGAGAATAGCATTGGCCTGCACCTCATTGATGCCGAACGCCTTCATCAGTTCCGGCTTCGGCTCGTCCTCCTCGCGGATGATGCGGATGACCTTGTCGAGATCGAGATAGACGATCAGCAGGCCGCGCAGGATTTCCAGCCGCTTCTCGATCTGTCCGAGCCGGAAGCGCGAACGCCGTTGCAGCACGACGCGGCGATGATCGAGCCACGCCCGCAGAGCCTCCGCCAGCCCGATGACACGCGGCACTGTGCCATCGACCAGCACATTCATGTTGAGCGAGATGCGCGATTCCAGTTCGGTCAGCCGGAACAGCGATTCCATCATGATCGTCGGGTCGACCGTGCGCGCCCGCGGTTCGAGCACGATGCGCACCTCGTCGGTCGATTCATCGCGCACATCGACCAACAGCGCCGTCTTCTTCTCGTTGATCAGGTCGGCCAGTTTCTCGATCAGCCGCGATTTGGTGACGAGCCACGGAATTTCCGTGACAACAGCGACCCAGCCGCCGCGCGGCAATTCTTCCTTGTGCCAGCGCGCGCGCACGCGGAACGCGCCGCGCCCGGTGCGATAGGCGTCCACGATATTGGCGCGCGGCTCGACAATAATGCCGCCCGTGGGAAAATCCGGGCCTGGCACAAAGGTCGTCAGCTTTTCCGACGTCGTGCCGGGATGCTGGATAAGGTAGAGTGCCGCGTCGCACAGTTCGGCGGCGTTGTGCGTCGGGATCGAGGTCGCCATGCCGACCGCGATGCCCTGCGCGCCGTTCGCCAGCAAATTCAGGAACGCCGCCGGCAACACCTCCGGCTCGTCATTCTCGTCATTGTAAGTAGCGCGGAAATCGACCGCATCCTCGTCGATGCCGTCGAGAAGCAGCCGGGCAACCTCGGTCAGCCGCGCCTCGGTGTAGCGATAGGCGGCGGCGTTATCGCCATCGAGCGAACCGAAATTGCCTTGTCCGTCCACCAGTGGATAGCGCTGCGCAAAATCCTGCGCGAGGCGCACCATCGCGTCATAAATCGCCTGATCGCCATGCGGGTGATATTTGCCGATCACCTCGCCGACCACGCTGGCGGATTTCTTGTAGGACGCGCCGGGTTCGAGGCGCAATTGCTGCATGGCGTAGAGAATGCGGCGGTGAACCGGCTTCAGCCCGTCGCGCGCATCGGGCAGGGCGCGGCCCATAATGGTCGAGAGCGCATAGGCGAGATAACGCTCTTCCAGCGCCTCGCGCAGATTGACGTTTTCGACATTCCCGCCGGTTGGCGAGGGCGGATCGACGCGTTTTCCCATGCTGTGCGGTTAGCGAACCGGCTGATTCGTGTCCAATGCGGGCAAGGGGTGATGTCCCGCCATATGCTTGCCGCACTCATGCCCCACCCAGCCCGGACCCTGTTGCGGCGCGTGCTGTTGCAGTGCAACCTTGGCCACGATGATGATCATGCG
>JBOFFO010000388.1:0-2087 GCA_051648665.1 Beijerinckiaceae bacterium
AGATTGAGCAGCATCGAGAACGACACCTGCGTGGTCGGCGCATTGCCGCCATGCTGTAGCACCTCCGGCGCCGGCGGTTCGCCGCCATGAATATGCCAGACCGGATTGCCGAGCCGGTTTTTCCAGTCCTGCCGTTGAAAGGCTTCGAGAAACCCCAGATATTCATCCACCGCGCGCGGGATGACATCGAAATACAGTTTCTTCGCCTCGCGCGGTCGCTGATACATATAAAGCGCCAGCGATTCCGGGCTGGCATAGGTCAGCCATTCGTCGATCGTCAGGCCATTACCCTTCGATTTGGAAATCTTCTGGCCCTGATCGTCGAGAAACAGTTCATAGACGTAATGTTCCGGCGGCACGCCGCCGAGAATGGCGCAGATCCGGTCATAGATCGGCGCATTGCTCTGGTGGTCCTTGCCGAACATCTCGAAATCCACATCGAGCGCGGCCCAGCGCATGCCGAAATCCGGTTTCCATTGCAGCTTCACATGACCGCCGGTGACCGGCAGCGTCACATCGCGACCGTCCTCGTCGGCAAAAGTAATCGTGCCATTCTTCGCATCGACCTGCTTCATGGGCACATAGAGCACGCGGCCCGTGCTTGGCGAAATCGGCAGAAAGGGCGAATAGGTCGCTTGCCGCTCCGCGCCGAGTGTCGGCAGCATCACCTGCATGATCGCATCGTATTTTTCGGCGGCGCGCAGCAGCACGGCGTCAAAACGGCCAGATTTGTAATAGTCGGTCGCGCTGGCAAACTCGTATTCGAAGCCGAAGGTGTCGAGAAACCGCCGCAACATGGCGTTGTTGTGATGGCCGAAGCTGGGATAATCGCCGCCGAACGGGTTCGGCACGGCGGTCAGCGGCTTGTGCAGATGCGGTTCGAGAACACTCTTGTCCGGCACATTGTCCGGAATTTTGCGCATGCCATCCATATCGTCAGAAAAAACGAGCAGGCGCGTCGGAATTTTGCCGTCAGTGATCTGCTCGAAGGCGCGGCGCACCATGGTGGTGCGCGCCACCTCGCCGAAGGTGCCGCTCTGTGGCAGGCCTGAGGGGCCGTAGCCGGTTTCGAACAGGGCCTCGCCCTTGCCGCTCTTTTCTAGCCGTTTCAGCACCGCGCGCGCCTGCTCAAACGGCCAGGCATTGGCATGGGTCAGCGCATCGCGGAAGGCGGCATCCATCGGTCGGGATCCTTGCAGGCTCTGTCAGGGGGCTTCCGGTAAAGCGGCTTGGAGCAAGGCCGTCAACCGATGGTGCAGTTCAATAAAAACTCAGCGGAAAATACTTCAGATACAACTCGCCATAGATCCCTTTGTCCGCCACGACGACCAGCGCCTGATCAAGCGCCTGCTTGAGCAAGGACTCCTCCTTGCGAACGATGATCCCGACGCCTTCGCCAAAATAACGGATCGTCAGGTAGGGGCCGCCGACAAACTGGCAGCAATCGGCGGAGTCTCCACCGGCAAGCCATAGCGAAAGCGTCACCCCGTCGGCAAAGACAGCATCGGCATTGCCCTGCCGCATCAGCGCCAGCGCTGCGTCCAGAGTCGGCGCTTCAGCGCGGCCTGTGTCCGGCATCAAATCCCTGAGAAAGGCCGCATGGGCTGAATTGGCGACCACAGCCACCATTTTGCCCTTAAGCCCGGGCACCGAGATGTCGGGCAGCGGCATGTCCTTACGGGTCACGAAGCGGGCGGGCGAGCGGTGCCATGGCGACGTGACCCGGAAGCGCGCCCGGATGTCTGGCGTGATCTTCATAGCGGCGATCACCGCGTCGCCGCGCCCGTCGGCCAGCGAATCGAGCAGTGTATCCCAGCGCCGCGCCTGTACGGTGCAGGCCAGTTTAAGCTCCGCACACAGGGCGCGGGCCAGATCGACGGAAAAGCCAGTCAGCGTTCCATCCGGCCGGGAGAAGTGAAAAGGCGGATACTCGTCATCGACCAGAAATCGGATGACCCGGATACCGCCGGTCTCGATCTTGTCGGGGCGGCGGAGGGTGTCCCAGTAATTGGGAATGACAACGCCAGACGGAGCCGCCCGCGGCCCGGTTGAGGCAGAAGGTTGGGCATGGACCACCGGCGCAAGTC
>JBOFFO010000389.1:0-4622 GCA_051648665.1 Beijerinckiaceae bacterium
GTAGTCGGTGGCTTGGGGAGCCCAAGGCCCTCTAGTTTCTGCATTCTGATCACTCATCAAACCCCTCCTGATTGCTTCCTCAGCCAGAATTTTCGACCCAGAATTGCCATTGCGAGCAGTTCTGACCAAAGATAGAAAAAAACGCCAAAAAACGACGCAATCACAGTCAAATTTCTACCAATGGAATGTCTGCGTGTGATGGCGTATAAACCCGTTCCATCATTGACAGACATTACAAAAAATATAACACCTGATACAAATATGGCGGAGGCCATCCTAAAGGCAAAGAGCTTTTTAGAAACTTGTTGCGCCTGCTCGCCAAAAGCATAGATCGCGCGCCACAAGAGAAATATAGATCCAGCTATAGTTAGCAAAAGCGTTGCTATCAGGTATGGAAATTTTTCAATGTCTGCATGATAATAGTGGTCTAGAGATTCTGATAAAATAACATTCCCTAGAAACCATGATTTCAGCCCGTCTTTGGTAAAGCCCCAACGGATAAAATTAATTGCAAGGAATTGCGATGCAAAAATAATAATCAAGCAAATAATCGCAAAAATAACGTAAGACCGTTTCACGGTATCAGGAGGTTGGTAGATGTCTTTAGATTTAAAAATCGGTTTAATCATCGGTCACCAGCCATGAACACCTGCTAAGCGGTATTCGAACCTGTCATTTAGCTTAAGCTATGAGATTACATGTTGGAGTCAAACCATCTTGACGGCAATCTCCGTCCAGTCGGTAAAAACCACCTCGGAACGCTGATCAATTTTTCCATCGCCATTGGCGTCAATGGCGAGCACGCCATCGCCACCGAAAACAAGGTGCGCACGGCCATTCTTGCCGGCGTTGATCCTCAGGACGCCTATTGCGGGCGGCACCGGAGAGCAAATGGTTGCAGGTCGAACGGGTGTTCGTGCAGGACACCCTTGAGGGCCGGGTGCCTGAACTGTTTGTGGATCGAGATATCCGGCAGGATTTCGTCGGTAAGTGGACATCCTCGGTGAAGCGGCTGACCGGCACCGGGCTTGAGGCCATTCCGGATTGCATCTCGTCCGGGACCGCCGTTTATCAGACATCATCGAAACTGCCGGTGCCATTGACGCTGGACTGGTCGCTGTAACCCAAGGGGTGCCGACCACCGCCTGGGCTGTATGTGCTCGTCTCCACCTGGTCCGTCGATCTTCCCGGCGATCTCGACAAGTCGCTGACCATGAGCAGCAACACCTTCAGGGTTCTGCCGAAACCAGCACCGACGGATCTGACGCTGCAATTCAAGGACGCCACGCGATAGGCGCCTGACCGGTCTGGCATCATCGATGCCAGTGCTTGGCCGGCACAACCGGCTGCCCTGATGGGCGTTTACTCCCAGACTTGCCCGGGTGCCTGCACCGGGGCTTTTTCTTTGGCCGTGCAACATTGCGTGCAATGCCGTGGCGAATAGCCGGAGTTCATCGCGAATTGGTTCAAGGGGATGCGGCGATTTCCTCGATGGTCCCGAATCCCACCCCTTCCGCCAGCCTGCGCAAGTCAGCAGGTGATCGCCTGCGCCACGAGCTTCCCGAACTGTTGTGTGCCCGCCTTGCCGCCAAGATCTGGTGTGCGTGCGGACGGATCCTTCAGAACCGTATCCACAGCACCATCGATAACAGCGAACGCCTCGCTAAAGTTGGGCAAGCTGCGCTTTTCGCCAAGCCATTGCAGCAGCATGGCGCAGGACAAGATCATCGACACCGGATTGGCCTTGTCCTGCCCCTGAATGTCAGGAGCGGACCCATGCTGGGCCTGTGCGCAGCAATGGGTGTCGCTGGCCATCATCGAGCCGGCGAGGCCGAGCGAGCCGGACAATTCGCTCGCCAGATCGGAAATGATGTCGCCATAGAAATTCGTGGCGCAGATCACGTCGAAGCGCTCGGGGTTGCGCACCAGATAGGCGGTTGAGGCGTCGATCAGCAGATCGTCGAGCATCACATCGGGAAATTCGGCGGCGACTTTCCGCACTTCGCGCAGGAAAAGCCCATCCGTCTGGTGAAAGCTGTTGGCCTTGTGAACGGCAGTGACCTTCTTGCGGCGTTTGCGGGCCAATTCAAAGGACCTGCGCGCAATCCGGTTCGAACAATGGGCGGTGATCTTGCGGACCGAAAGCGCCATGTCTGGGGAAGGCATCATCTCGCCCCAGCCCAGATGCATGTTGCGGTCAGGGTAAAACCCTTCTGTCGCCTCGCGCATGATCACCAGGTCCATCGTCTTTCCGGGCTTCATGTTGGTGGGAACGAAGGGCCGGGTGCGGGCCGGGCGGACATTGGCATAGAGATCAAGACCGACGCGGAACGCGCCAGAGATGTTGCGTCCGCCCTGCGCGGGCGGCGGGTAGTCAGCGTGGGACTGGGTGCCGAGAATGATCCCGTCAAACTCGTGGCGGGCGCGGTCCAGCACGCTGTCGCGCAGGGTCGTGCCATGCTTTTTCAGGCTGACGAAGCCGACATCATCCTCGGTGAAGGCCAGCCCGAGACCCAGCTTGTTGCTGGCCGCCTCTAGCACCTGCAATGAGGCTGCGACGATCTCGGGTCCGATGCCGTCGCCGGGCAATACAAGTATTTTCATGATCCGGATTCCCGTTTAGCTCGTGATGCAGCAGCCGTGGACTTTGCCTGTCCATCGTTTTTTGGTTATAGAAATTTCAAAATCCAATCAAGGCCGATTTGTGCCCGGCTGTTGCGGCGCCGTGGCATGCGGCGAGTGGCGTGCGGCGCTGGGCGTCAGAGTTGAGGAGATGGGACAATGCGCAGTGATCTGGCTGTTCAAATCGCCGGTGGAATTGCCGATCAAATTGATGCGGGCCTGCTTGCGCCCGGCGCCCATCTGGCAACGGAAGCGTTGGCGCAGCAATTTTCGGTGTCGCGGTCACCAGTGCGCGAAGCGTTGCGCCTGCTTGCGGACAAGGGCGTGGTCGAGCAGCGGCAGAACAAGGGCTGCTTTGTTGCAGACCGCCGTCCGGCTGCAGCCAGCGCGGTGCGGGCGCAGCTGGCCGGGCAGACAGCGGAGGATGCTTATTATGCGTTTGCCGATGATTGGCTGACCGACAAATTCGGGGATGAGCTGACTGAGCTTTTTGTCCGCAAGCGCTATGATCTCACCAAGGCCCAGGCGCAGGCGATGCTGGCGCGGGCCGCAAAAGATGGCTGGGCAGAGCCAAAACCCGGCTATGGATGGAAGCTCAAGGCAGTCGCCAAGACGCCGGAAGCCTATAATGCGATTTACCGTTTCCGCGCAGTGATTGAGCCCGCGGCCTTGCTAGAGCCGACCTTCCGGTTTGATCGCACCGTGGCCGCAAGCCTGCGCAAGGTGCAGGAGCGGCTTGCGGCTGGCGATTTCAGCCTGATGTCATCGGATACGATGATCGGTGCTGGCGTGAATTTTCATGAAGCGCTGATGGTGATGTCCGGCAACCTGATGTTTGTGCAGGCGATTGAGCGCGCCAACCAGTTACGCAAGATCGTCGAGTATCGGCTGCGCGTGAAACCGGATCGGGTCATCCTGCAGAGTCAGGAGCATCTGGCCATTCTCGACCATCTAGGCCGGGGTGACATGCTGGAAGCCGCGCACGCCATGCGCCAGCACCTTATCGGCGCGTTGCGGGTAAAGGCGGCGATCGTCTATCCCAACGATTGATTTGGCTTTATCTATTGAAAAGACCAATTCTGTGGGCTAGGGAGCGATGGCGCAGGCTCGCCCGCAGGGGATTAAACATGCTGTCAGGGTTCGACCGCCATCAGGTGACGCTTTCTTTTGCCAGCTTTGGCCGGGCGGAAAGCGTGCGGCTGTGAGTGCGCCGCGCATCGCCCTCGTGCATGCGACGCCCGTGGCGGTTGAGCCGGTGGCCGCGGCCTTCGCCGCGCTGTGGCCGGATGCAGAGCTGGCCAACATTCTCGACGATTCTCTGTCTCGGGACCGGGCTGCCAGTCCTGATCTGACACCGGCGCTGCATGGCCGCATTCTCGCGCTTGCCCGATATGCGGCCGGTCTGAACGCGCAAGGGGTGCTGTTCACCTGTTCCGCCTTTGGCGCGGCGATTGAGGCCGCAGCGGCTGCGCTGCCGGTTCCTGTGCTGCGCCCGAACGAAGCCATGTTCGACGAGGCGCTCGCGCTGGGTGCGCGCATCGGTATGATCGCCACTTTCGCCCCGGCGGTTGCGACAATGGCTGACGAGTTTCAGGTGCAGGCAGGGCAATCCGGCCGCACGGCCAGCCTGTCCACCAACCTGAGCGAAGCCGCCATGATGGCGCTGAGGGCGGGCGATGTGGACACCCATAACCGCCTTGTCGCCGACGCCTGCGCCGCCATGCGCGATGTTGACGCGATCATGCTGGCGCATTTTTCGACGGCACGCGCGCTCAACGCCGCCCGCGCTGTCACATCCGTTCCGGTGTTGTCATCGCCAGAAGCGGCGGTGCGGAAGCTGCAACGAGCCATCACAAAAAGCCTGTAATCACGGAGGAGAATGCCATGCCATTCACAGTCCATCTTTCCTTGCCGCGCCGATGGTTGATTGCAGCCGCAGCGGGCGCAGCGCTCGTTACAGGGCTGCACGGCGCTGCGGCCCAAGGCTTTCCCAACCGCAC
>JBOFFO010000390.1:0-4599 GCA_051648665.1 Beijerinckiaceae bacterium
AAACCGCCTCAAACATCCGCAGCAGGCGGGCATCAAGCTCATCAACGGGGGGACGGACCATTATTGAATTTCCCAATGATAAAAATTCATATCATTGCATAGTCGAGGCTGACCGGGTTTCCTAGAGTGGTGTCAACACAAATGGGGGGATGCGTGCGGATCGGGATTGTCGGGGCGGGATCGTTGGGGTCAGCCATCGGTGGCGCACTGGCGGCCGGCGGCCATGATGTGGTGCTGATCAACCGCAACCGCGCCCATGTGGACGCCATCAACGCCAGCGGGCTTACCCTGCGCCGCAATGGCGAGGACCGTGCCGTCCCTGTGCGCGCCGCCCTGCCGGAAGGTCCGCACAGCCCCGCCGATCTTGTCATCGTGCTGGTGAAATCCTTCCATACCGAAGCCGCGATGCGCGCCGCGCTCGACCTTGTCGGCGCTGATACGGTGGTGATGTCGCTTCAGAACGGCCTCGGCCATGAGGATATTCTCAGCGCCATCGTGGGCGCAGAAAAGGTCGTCTGCGGCAAATCCTATGTTGGCGGACTGATGCTCGAACCGGGCCTCGTCGTTGCCGGCATCGACGGCAAGGAAACCGTGATCGGCGAACGCGACGGGCGCATCACGCCGCGCATCACCGCCATCGGCGAGGCTTTCCAAACCGCAGGCCTGCCGGTTATTGTCAGCGACAACATCATGGGCGCGATGTGGGACAAACTGCTCGTCAATGTCTCGACCGGCGCGCTGAGCGGCATCACCCGGCTTGTCTATGGTGAAATGTATCAGATGCCGGAACTGGAAGCCGTTGCTGTCGCCGCTGTGCGTGAAGGCATGGCGGCGGCCCATGCGCTCGGCATCGCCATATCCTTCACCGACCCGCGCGAACCGTGGCTGAAGGCCGGGCGCGGCCTGCCTTACGAATTCAAGGCCTCGATGCTGCAAAGCCTGGAGAAAGGTTCGGTCACGGAGGTCGATTTCATCCATGGCGCCGTCGTGCGCGCGGGGGAAAAAACCGGCATCCCTACACCCGTGAACAGCACGCTCGTCGCCTGCATCAAGGGCATCGAACGGGCCTTGCCGCAGGAGGCTGCATGAGCGCGATCAGCACCGGCAGCGCCGCCTATTTGGAGCATGTCGCGATTTTTGTGCGCGATGTGCACTGGCACATGAATTTTTTCCGCGATGTATTGCGAATGGCGGTGCGCGATGTTGATGGCGATGCGGCCAGTCCGAAACAGGTCTGGGTGTTTGGCGGCATCCAGTTCATCGCCGATCCGGATTTTTCCGCGCCCGAAGGCCGCCTCGCCCATCTCGGCGTGATGGTTGCGGATATGGAGGCGGCGCTCGCTGCCGCTTATGCCGTGCCCGGTGTCACCGCCCATGAAAAAGGCCGCAACTGGCTGCTCCTGCCCGACGGGCTGCTGGTCGAACTCTTGCAGGCCAGCCCGCCGGCGGCTGTGGCACAGGCGCTCGCCGTCAATGCCCGGATGTAAGCCGATGCTGACCACGAAAAAATCCCACGAGCACTATTTCGATGATGTGCAGATCGGCGATTCCGGCACCACACCGGAAACCACTGTGACCAAGGAAATGATCCGCGCCTATGCCGATCTCAGTGGCGACCACACGCCTGTGCATGTCGATGAGGAATTTGCGAAAGCCTCGCATTTCGGCGGCATTGTCGCGCATGGCCTTTTCGGCCTGTCCATCGCGGACGGTTTGAAGACGCAAGGCACGCTGCAATTCCCGCCCGGCGCGTCGCTGGGCTGGAATTGGGATTTTCTTAAACCCATACGCGCCGGCGACCGGCTGCGCGTCGCCTATCGCGTCGCCGCCCTGCGAGAAACGAAAAAGCCGGACTGGGGCATTGTCACCCTCGCGGCGGAATTGCTGAATCAGGACAATGAGGTGGTGCAGAAAGGCGAGCACAAGGTGATGATCCTGCGCCGCCCCGCCGCCTCGCAAGGATCGCCCGCATGAGCCAGTCCCTGCCCCTCGCTGGCATCCGTGTCATCGATTACAGCCATTTTCTCGCCGGGCCGCACATGTCGCGCTGCCTCGCGGCGATGGGCGCCGATGTCATCAAGGTGGAACGTCCGCCCCACGGGGATGCAGGCCGCGCCCATGGCTATTTCAAGGATGGACAGTCCGGCTATTTTCTTCAGCAGAACATGGGCAAGCGCGGCCTGTGCATTGACCTGAAGGATCCGCGCGGCCTCGCGCTGATGCAAAAACTCACTGACAGCGCCGATGTGTTTGTCGAAAATTACCGGCCCGGCACGCTGGAAAAATTGGGCCTCGGCTATAAGGCGCTTGCCGCGCGCAACCCGCGCCTTGTCTATTGTTCCGTGTCTGCCTTCGGCCACACCGGGCCGGATGCCGCACGCCCCGGTTTCGGCCTGATTGCAGAAGCGAAATCCGGCGCGATGGCGCAACTCGGCAATCCCGGCGAACCGCCGCCGCTGATGCGTATGCCGCTGGCCGATATGTACACCGGCGTGCACGGCGTTGCCGCCATTTGCGCCGCCCTGCTTGGCCGCGTCACCAGCGGCAGGGGCCAGCATATCGATCTTGCGCTGTATGATTGCATGGTCTCGATGCATGACTACGCCGTACAGCGCTATTTCATGAGCGGCGGCACAGAATTGCCGAAGCAGACTGGCGCGCAGGCGCCGGATTCCCCGATCTATGGCGTGTTTCCTGCCTCTGACGGTTACCTCGTCATCGCCGCGCAGGTTGATGATGCGTGGGCGCGGCTGGCGAAACTTGTCGGGGGCGATGCGCTCGCCGGTGATGCACGTTTCGCCAATCCTGTGAACCGCGCAAAAAATTATCAGCAGGCTGTGCACTTGGTGACGGCATGGACGAAGGAGCGCACGGTGGCGGACTGCCTTGCGGCGCTCGATGCCGCCAGTGTCCCCGCCTCGGCAGTCCAGACCATCGATCAGGTGGTGAATGATCCGCAGATCATGGCGCGTGGCATGATTGTCGAACAGCAGCATCCTGTGCTGGGTGCGGTGAAATTACCTAACCTGCCCTTCCGCTTTTCCGATTGCGATACGACACCGCGGGCCGTTGCGCCGCTTCTCGGCCAGCACAATGGCGAAATCGCCCGCAGCCTCGGCCTGAACGATGAGGAAATCGCCGCCATGACGCGCGATGGCGTGCTTTACGCGGAGGAAGCAGCGCGATAATCGATCATCAACGTCAAGAGCGACGCCAAACCAGAACAGGCGGTCATCAAAGACACGCCGCCATCACAGGGAGACGAACCCATGAAGACCTCGACGCTCGCGGCGCTTGCCGCATCGGCCGCTGCCCTCGTGGCGCTGGCATCGCCCGCACAGGCCCAGATCAAGATTGCCTGCGTGAGTGAATTGTCCGGCCCCGGCGCAACCGTCGGCACCAATTTCAAAAACGGCGCCGATCTCGCCATCGCCGAAATCAATGGCAAGGGCGGCGTGCTCGGCCAGAAAATCGAAATGACCTGCGCTGACAGCCAGACCAACCCCGGCACAGCGCGCGGCCTGATTCAAAAAGCGCTCGACGCCAACCCTTACGCGGTTCTCGGCCCGGTCTATTCCGGCTCGATCAAGGTCACCGCGCAGCTGACATCGGAAGCCGGCGTTGCCAACATCATCGGCGGCGAAGCGGCGGAACTGACGCAGATGGGCCTGAAAACCCTGATCCGCACCTCTTTCGGCCAGCAAATTTCCATGCCGAAAATCGCCGCCTACATGGCGGACGATCTCAAGGTGAAGAATGTCGCCGTTGTCTGGGTCAACAATGATTTCGGCAAGGGCGGCCGCGACGGCATCATGAAAGAGCTGAAGGCGCGCAACATCACGGTCAGCGGTGATATTTCCACCGAGCCGGCGCAGGTCGACTTCGCCGCCGACGTGGCGAAGGTAAAAGCCGCCAACGCTGACGCGGTTTTTATCTATCTGCATGAGGAAGAAAGCGCGCGCATCCTCAAGGAAATCCAGAAGGCCGGATTGAACAAGCCGCTGATCGGCGAAACCACCTTGCTGAACCAGAAGGTGATTGAACTCGCTGGCGATGCCTCCAACGGCGTGCGCGGCCATGTCGGCCTCACCGCCGATGCCGAACTGCCGGCCATCGCCGGCTTCAAGAGCCGCTTTCAGGCAAAATACAACTACGTGCCTGACCACAACGCCATGAAGGGCTATCTCGGCATCTACACCATCAAGGCCGGCACCGATAAAATGGGCAAGGTCGATCCCAAAGGGCTGGTCGCGGCGCTGAAGGGCCTCTCCATCAGTGCGGAGAAGGAGCCGGGCATGCTGATGGATGTGTCGATCGACCAGAATGGCGATCTCGACCGGATCAGCTTCCTGGCAGAAGTGAAAGGCGGAAAGACCATCATCAGCAAGACGCTGCCGCCGCTGAAGAAATAAATCATCGATGCCGGATCGGGCCGCAGCAGCGGCCCGGTGCGGCGCGGCGCAACGCCGCGCTCTCACACGCGGACTCCGCATGGGCAATTTTCTGAACCTCGTCATTGCCGGGCTGGCGACGGGCGCGATCTACGCGCTCATTGCCATCGGCTTTGCGCTGCTCTGGCAGGCATCGCAGACCATCAAT
>JBOFFO010000391.1:0-2015 GCA_051648665.1 Beijerinckiaceae bacterium
ACGCGGGAATTGCTGGCGGAAGACGCGCAGTATTTTCTCAAGCAGTCGGTTTCAACGCCGTGCCTCAATACCATTGAGAAGGCCGAAGGCATCTGGATCGCGGATGGCCAGGGCCGCCGCTACATGGATTTTCACGGCAACAATGTACACCATATCGGCTATGGTCATCCGCGCCTGAAGCGCGCGATTGCCGAGGAGATGGACCGCCTGCCCTTCGCGCCGCGCCGCTACGCCAACGCAACGGCGGTGGCGCTGGCGCGCAAGCTCGCGGATATTGCGCCGGGACGGCTGTCGAAAATGCTGTTCACCACCGGCGGCTCCGACGCCGTTGAGGTCGCAGTGAAAATCGCGCGCACCGCCACAGGGCGGCACAAGACACTTTCCTTCTGGGATGCTTTTCATGGCGCGGGCTTTGGCGCATCCGCCCTTTCCGGTGAATCGCTATTTCGTTCGGGGCGCGCGGCGCCGCTGATGGCCGGCGACCAGCATGTGGCGCCGTTTGCCTGCTATCGCTGCGCCTATGGGCATGATGTCGATGCGCAGGGACAGCCTTTTCTCGACCGCTGCAAATTAGCCTGCGCGAATATGGTCGATTATGTGCTATCACGCGAAACGGATGTCGCGTGCGTTGTTGCCGAACCGGCGCGCGCGGTGCCGTATATTCCTCCACCCGGATTCTGGCAGGCGGTGCGCGCGGCGTGCGACCGGCACGGGGCGCTGCTCATTTTCGATGAAATTCCCACAGGACTTGGCAAGACCGGCAAGATGTTCGCCTGCGAGCATGACGGGGTGGAGCCGGATATTCTCGTGATGGGCAAGGCGCTGGGCGGCGGCATTCTGCCGATTGCCGCCGTGATCACCCGGCCCGATCTCGATGTCGGCGGCGACTATGCCTTTGGCCATTACACGCATGAAAAAAATCCGGTCACGGCGAGAGCCGCGCTCACCACCATTGAGATCATCGAGGATGAGCGGCTGGTCGAGAATGCGGCGCGCGTCGGCGCGCTGGCGTTGGAGCGGCTGACCGCGATGCAGCGCAAGCTGCCGGCCATTGGCGATGTGCGCGGACGCGGCCTGCTCATCGGCATCGACTTGGTTACTGACCGCGACAGCCGCGCGCCGGCGAACGATCTGGCGGAGGCGGTTCTGTATCGCGCACTCGATGCGGGTCTGTCGTTCAAGACGACGATGGGCAATGTATTGACTCTCACGCCGCCGCTGACAACCACCGCCGATGAGATGATGCGCGCGCTCGATATTCTCGAAGCCGCGATAGCCACGGGATAAGCCATGCAAATCCGCAGCAAGCCATTCGGACCATTTGTCGTTTCGCAGGATGGCGAGGCACGGCATTTTCAGTCCCAGGCCGGATATAGCGGCGCTGTGCTGCGCGCATCGGGTGACGGCGGGATGTCGCCTGCCGATTTTCTGCTGGGCGCGGTGGCGAGTTGTCTGAGCATCTCGCTCGCCATGGCGGCGCAGCAACTCAAACTTGATCCGGGGCGCAGCGTCGTGACTGCCAGCATGCGCAAGGCCGACGACCTGCCGAACCGCTTCGCGCAGTATGATGTGACCATTGCAGTCGAGCGCCTGCCCGATGCTGACACCTGCGCCGTGCTGGCCAAGCGCACCAAAGACATTTGCACGGTGAGCCAATCGCTCAGCGGAACGGTCAATCTTTCGCTCGTTGCCCTTGCGGACGCCGCGCCATAAAAATCCCCGCGCTTCACAGCGCGGGGATTATGTCTTGTGCCAGACTGCGATTTATTCCGCCGCCTTCAGCTTCGTGCTGTTGGCCGCCACGGCATCGCGCACGCCCTTGCCGTAATCAGCGTGCACCTTGTCGAACAGCTTGCACTGCCGCTCGATGATGTCGGCAGGCACACCGCCCATCGCTGCCGCGATGTTACCAAAAAGCTGCTGCTTCTGGCTGGCGTTCATCAGGTTGAACAGCGCGCGCGGCTGGGTGAAATCATCCACCTTTTGTCCTGCGCCATCCTTCTGCACATAGCGGT
>JBOFFO010000392.1:0-3010 GCA_051648665.1 Beijerinckiaceae bacterium
GTTTCGATATGGGCGTAATGCCCTTCAGCAAACGGCGCAGCCTTATATTGCGTCTTTTTCTCCACGCCGATGTGATAGGCCGGCGATGTGGCGTAGGACAGAACCATATCCGCCTCGCCCTTCAAAAATAATCCATAGGCTTCCGACCAGCCCTTGGTGAAGGTGACGATGCGCGGCTTGAGTTTCGTCCAGGCCTCGCCCGCCTTGTCGCCATAAACCGATTGCATCCACAGCATGAAGCCGAGGCCCGGCGCTGACGTGCGCGGATCCTGCAACAGGATTTTCGCCGTGGAATTTTCGACGAGATCCTTCAGCGACGCCGGCGGCGTCGGCATTTTCGTCGAATCATAAACAAAGGCGAGGTGGCCCCAGTCAAACGGCAGGAATGAATCATCGCTCCACGCCACGGGCACGGTCAGCCCTGTGGCGGACTGGCCATGCGCGGCAAAAAATCCGGTCGCCTTCGCCTCCGCCAGCAAATTCATGTCGAGGCCGAGCACAATGTCCGCCGGGCTGGTCGCGCCTTCGAGCTTGATGCGGCCGAGCAGCGAACCGGCGTCATCGGCGGAGACATATTTCACATCGCAGCCGCAGCTCGCCTCAAACGCCGCCTTCACCTTCGCGCCCGGCCCGTATTTTCCCGTGAAGGCATTGTAGGTGTAAACCGTGAGCGCCGGTTTATCCTGCGCCTGCGCAGGCGCAGACGCCGCCGAGAACAGGACGGCAGCCGCAACGGACTGCACAAGGGAACGCGCAAGGAATCGTCTGGAGATCATGTCCCATCCCTCCGCCGGTATGAACCGGATCAGGTTCTTCGGGTTGGCGGAATTGCCTCTCAGCGGCCTGAAGGCCGCACCCCGTGAGTGCCGCGATATGTAGGGAGAGACGGGGCGGGCGTAAAGGCCGCACCGGCGCAGCGGGCCGCGCCTAATCGCCGATGGCGGCCTCAACCATGATTTCGACATCGATGCCGGGGCTGGCAAGTTTCGCCTCGACCGTGGCGCGCGCCGGAGCCTGGCCGGGCACGACCCATGCATCCCATGCCGTGTTCATCTCCGCCCAGGTCTTGATGTCGGTCAGCCAGATATTGGCTTTCAGGATTTTGGTCTTGTCCGTGCCGGCCTCCGCCAGCGTCTCGTCGATCTGCGCGAGAATATCCTGCGTCTGTTCCTTCACGGACTGACCTACGGTTCTCTCCGCGATGTAGCCGGCGAGATAGACCTTGCCGCCATGAATGACCGCGTCGCTCATGCGCTTGCCTGCGCCGATCCGTTTCAAGGCCATGTCGCCCTCCCTGTGGTGATGAGGACCGCAGCTTAGCCGCACCGCCGGCGCTGGTCAGCCACGGCCCCGCCAGGCCGCCATTCCAACCGGAGCCTTGCAGGGGAAAGCCCGAGCCGCTAGGCACCCGGCGAACCAAAAATACGAGGCGACCCGATGGCATCCTTCAACCTGCTCCTTCTGCCCGGCGACGGCATTGGCCCCGAAGTGATGGGCCAGGTCGGCCGCATGGTCGAATTCCTGCGCCAGCAGGGCGTGGCGAAGTTCGAGACCGAGACGGACCTCGTTGGCGGCTCCGCCTATGACGCCCACAAGGTCGCGATCACCGATGCGGCGATGGGCAAGGCCATGGCCGCAGACGCCGTGCTGTTCGGCGCGGTCGGCGGGCCGAAATGGGACAAGGTCGCCTATGAGCACCGCCCCGAAGCCGGGCTGCTGCGCCTGCGCAAGGATCTCGGCCTGTTTGCCAATCTGCGCCCGGCCATCTGCTATCCGGCGCTGGCCGACGCCTCCTCGCTGAAGCGCGAGCTGGTTGAGGGTCTCGACATCGTCATCGTCCGCGAACTGACCGGCGGCGTCTATTTCGGCGAGCCGAAGGAAATCGTCACGCTGGAAAATGGTGAGAAGCGCGCCGTCGATACGCAGGTCTATACCACCCATGAAATCGAGCGCATCGCCCGCGTCGCGTTTGAACTGGCGAAGAAGCGCAACAACCGTGTCGCGTCGGCGGAAAAGCGCAACGTCATGAAATCCGGCGTGCTCTGGAACGAAGTCGTGACCCGCATCCACAAGGCCGAATATCCGGATGTGCAGCTTGAGCATGTGCTGGCCGACAATTGCGCCATGCAGCTCGTGCGCAACCCCAAGCAATATGATGTGCTCGTCACCGACAACCTCTTCGGCGACATTCTCTCCGATGTGGCGGCAATGCTCACCGGTTCGCTCGGCATGCTGCCTTCCGCCTCGCTCGGCGCTGAGGATGCGGCGACCGGCAAGCGCAAGGCGCTGTATGAGCCGGTGCATGGCTCCGCGCCGGATATTGCCGGCAAGGGCCTCGCCAACCCGATCGCCATGATCGGCTCGCTGGCGATGGCGCTGCGCTATTCCTTCAACCTCGGCGATGCCGCCGATGCGCTGGAAAAGGCCATCGCCAACGTGCTGGCTTCGGGCGCGCGCACCAAGGACATCGCCGCCCCCGGCCAGAACGCGGTTGGCACGAGCGAAATGGGCGACGCGGTGCTGAAGGAATTCCAGAAGGCGCTGGGTTAAAAATTGCTGTCATCCCGGAAACCGCGCAGCGGTTATCCGGGATCCAGCCGATCACGAAACCGATGATTTTCTGGGTTCCGGGTTCGCTGCTGCGCAGCGCCCCGGAATGACAATCGCGTTAGGCAAGCCTGATCCGCTCCACAACCTCCCGCTCCAGCACCAGATCGTCGCGCGCGCCCAGAATCCAGATCTCATCGCAGACATAACGCAGCAGCGGCCTGTCCTGCCATGCGTCCAGAATCGCTTGCAGCGCAGCGGTTTCCGCAACCGTCAGTTCATCCTGAAAATTGTACAGGCCAACGAGATAAAGATTGCCGGGTGAACGCCCGAATGCCGCCTGCACGGCGTGGATGACATTCGCCCCATCCCGCTTCTCCGGATAGAGCGGCAGATACAGCCGCCCGATATTCACATTGCCGGAAAACAGCCCGCGCGCTTCCACCGTGAATGGGCCGAGCGC
>JBOFFO010000393.1:0-4772 GCA_051648665.1 Beijerinckiaceae bacterium
GGGTGCGCGAGAGCGTCGCACCCGAGCGCATTGCGTTCCCTGAAGGCTGGCTGAACAGCACATTCAGAGTGCATTCAGCGCGCCACCGTTAATTCCCCGCATGCTCATGTCTAACGAAGCGGCCTGAGCGGCTGATCGCGGTCCGTGGGGGCGCTGCACAGCCTTGGTCTTCGCGAACAGGAGTCGCGGATGAACACCACCAATCGTCGCATGGTTCTGACAGGCGCTGCTGCATTGACGGCTGCACCGCTGATGCGCGGCGTCGCGCAAGCCGATGCTGCAACACCCATTGCCAAGCTTTGGGCGACAGTCGGCCAATGCGACAAGACACTTGTCCCCCACCGGAGCGCCATAGCTGATGCAGAGCGCCTTCGCGGCGTCTCATCCGGCTGGATGTATGTGCATGGGTCCGCCTATGAGGCTGGACAGACGCGCTATGAGGCGCTGGTCCAAATTCTGAAAGAAGCGCCGCGCAGCGCTGGCGACCTTGCCATTCAGGCACAGGCCAGCCTGCATCCAGACATTGAGGACGGCCCGCGTGCATGGGCATCCAGCCAACTGGCGAACCACGTTTTGACCTACTCCGCGGCGGCCTGACGAGAGGGGCAGTTTTCGTCCACCGCAGCGGGTTGGGAGACGGGCGTGTCGTCAGGCACGCCCGTTTTCCGTTTTGCCGAGCCAGCACATCAGAGATTGATCGATGCCCGGCTCCCTGTCCGACGAACGGAGGCTTTCGCTGCATTGCACAGGGCGGTATGGAACGCGTCACATCCTCCGTTGCCGTGATCTTTCCTGCTGGATTACCTTGCGATGACATCCACGCTCGCCCTCGCCTCCCTTTTTCCATCAGCTACAGAAGCTGACTGGCGTAACCAGGTCGACCGGGTGCTCAAGGGCGCGGATTTTGAGCGCAAGCTGGTCAACCGCACCGCTGACGGGATCAGCATCAAACCGCTTTACCCAAAGGCTGATGCGGCGCCACTTACCCGGGAGGGGCAAGGCGGATGGGGAATCGTTCAGACGCTTGAGATTCCAGACACCGCAATAGCCAATGCTCAGGCGCTCGATGATCTGGAAGGCGGCGCAGATGGCCTGACGCTCGTCATGGCCGGAGCGCGCAGCGCCCGGGGTGCCGGGTTGGTCGTCGAGACGATTGGCGATCTCGACCGCATTCTCGAAGGCGTTCGACTCGATCTGATCCGGCTGCGCCTCGACTCTGCGCCCTGGGCCGGGCGCGTGATGGCCGCCATGCTGGTGGCTCTGGCGGAAAAGCGCGGCCTTGCACCGGAAATACTGACGGTCGATTTTGGCCTGCAGCCGATCGACGATCTGGCCACCACCGGCGAAGCCCCTGCACTGATGGACACCATGCTTGGCCGGGTCGCCGAAGTTATTGAAGCGGTGGACCGGCGCGCGTTTGGTGGACGGATTTTGCGTTGCGACGGTCGCGTTCCGCATGAAGCCGGCGCCAGCGAGGCGCAGGAGCTTGCCTATGTGCTCGCTTCAGGCGTGGCCTATCTGCGTGGATTGAGCAGCCAAGGCATTGCCCTGACGAGAATCCGCGATGCGATTTCCTTTGTGCTGGTGGCGGATACCGATCAATTCCTGACCATCGCAAAATTTCGCGCATTGCGCCTGTTATGGGCGCGCGTGCTTGACGCTTGCGGTCTCGACACCCGACCGGCGCTTATACATGGTGAAACAGCCTGGCGTTCGATGACAAAGCGCGATCCGCACACGAATATGCTGCGCACGACGATTGGCGTTTTTGCATCTGGCATTGGCGGGGCCGACAGCATCACCGCGTTGCCCTTCACCCGCGCGATTGGATTGCCGGACCCATTTGCGCGGCGTGTGGCTCGGAACATGCAACTGGTTCTGCTGGAAGAATCCAATCTCGCAAAAGTGGCGGACCCCTCTGCCGGTGCAGGCGGCATTGAGGCGTTGACCGATGCTCTGTGTGAAAAAGCCTGGGCTGAGTTCCAGCAGATCGAACGTGAAGGCGGCATGATTGCCGCACTTGAAAAAGGCAATTTTCAAACTCGCTTGGCGCAAATGGCAGTAGCCACCGCCAAGGCTGTCGCATCGCGCAAACAACCGATCACCGGCACATCGGAATTTCCAAACCTGACAGAGAACGCACCTTCCGTTCTAGCCTTTGACATGGCGCCAGCGCGAACGGCTGAACGTGCCCGCTTGCCGGGGCCTCGCATTGATTTCGATGGCATGGTCTTGCATTTCGCCAAAGGCGGGCGACGCGGTCAATTCGCACCGTCGCCGCAACAGGGCGCACGTTGCACGCCGCTGCCATCGCACCGCATTGCCGAACCGTTTGAAGCCTTGCGCGACGCTTCCGATGCCGTGCGGGAAAAGACTGGCTCGCGTCCGAAGATATTTCTCGCCATGCTCGGGCGTATCGCGGATTTCACGGCGCGCGCGATGTTCGCGAAGAACTTTTTTGAAGCGGGTGGTATTGAAGCGCCGCTGCATGACGGATTTGCCGAGGACGGCGGCACCAATCTTATCGCCCTGACCGACGCCTTCAAAGCGTCCGGCGCTGCGATGGCCTGTATCTGCTCCAGCGACGACCTATACGCGCGTGAGGCGGCTGATGCCGCGTTGGCACTGATGCAGAGTGGCGCGAAAAAGGTTTATCTCGCTGGCCGCCCCGGCGAGCTCGAAGCCGCGCTGCGCGCTGCGGGTGTGAGTGAATTTGTCTATGCAGGTTGCGATGTGCTTGCTGTGCTGACGGCGGCAAAAGCCTGACGGGGAAAACCATGACGAATATTCCTGATTTTTCCACCATCGCCTATGCCCGCACGCCGGGTACCCCTGTTTCAGACGGAGATGTTTGGCTCACACCGGAAGGTATTCCGGTGAAGCCTGCCTATTCTGCTGCCGATCGCGAAGGCATCGATTTTCTTGATACCTATCCGGGCATCAAGCCGTTCCTGCGTGGCCCCTACCCGACTATGTATGTCAATCAGCCCTGGACGATCCGCCAATATGCCGGATTTTCCACAGCGGAGGATTCCAACGCGTTCTATCGCCGCAATCTGGCGGCGGGGCAAAAAGGCTTGTCGGTCGCATTCGATCTGGCAACGCATCGCGGGTATGATTCCGATCACCCTCGTGTAGCCGGCGATGTCGGCATGGCGGGCGTCGCCATCGATTCTATCTACGACATGCGCACGCTGTTTTCCGGTATTCCGCTCGACCAAATGAGCGTGTCGATGACGATGAATGGCGCGGTGCTGCCGGTGCTGTCGCTCTATATCATCGCGGCGGAAGAACAGGGCGTTTCGCCGGAGAAGCTCGCGGGCACCATTCAGAATGACATTCTGAAGGAATTCATGGTGCGCAACACCTACATCTATCCGCCCAAAGGATCGATGCGGATCATTTCCGACATTTTCGGCTACACCGCGCGGAACATGCCGAAATTTAATTCAATCTCGATCTCCGGTTATCACATGCAGGAAGCCGGGGCGACGCAGGATCTGGAGCTTGCCTATACGCTCGCCGATGGAGTCGAATATATCCGCGCTGGAATTGCCGCGGGGCTGGATGTGGATGCTTTCGCACCGCGCCTGTCGTTCTTCTGGGCGATTGGCATGAATTTCTTCATGGAGGTTGCCAAACTGCGAGCGGCCCGCCTGTTGTGGTCGCGGCTGGTCAAGGATTTCAACCCGAAATCGGATAAATCCCTGCCGTTGCGCACGCATTCGCAAACATCGGGCTGGTCACTGACGGCGCAAGATGTGTTCAACAATGTTGCCCGCACCATGGTCGAGGCCATGGCGGCGACGCAGGGCCACACGCAATCGCTGCACACCAATGCACTGGATGAAGCGCTCGCGCTGCCGACCGATTTTTCTGCGCGCATCGCCCGCAATACGCAAATCCTGTTGCAGCAGGAAAGCGGCACAACGCGTATCATCGACCCGTGGGGTGGCTCTTACTATGTCGAGAAACTGACGCAGCAGCTCGCAGAAAAAGCGTGGGCGCATATTCAGGAAATTGAGCAGCTTGGCGGCATGGCCAAGGCCATCGAGGCGGGCATTCCCAAGCTGCGCATCGAGGAGGCCGCGGCCAAAACGCAGGCGCGTATCGATTCCGGCCTACAATCAGTTATTGGCGTCAATAAATTCAAACCGGACAATGAAGCGACCATTGATGTCCTCAAGGTCGAAAATGCGCAGGTGCGCGCTGCGCAGCTTGAAAAGCTGAAACGGCTGAAGACGGAGCGCAGTCAAGCTGAAGTCGATTCCGCGCTCGCGGCACTGTCCGATGCAGCCGCAACCGGCAGCGGCAATCTGCTCGATCTCGGCGTCAAGGCCGCGCGCGCCAAGGCCACAGTCGGTGAAATTTCGATGGCGTTGGAAAAGGTCTGGGGACGCCACAAGGCGGAAATCCGTTCCATTTCCGGCGTTTACAAGCGGGAGGTCGGCGCTATGTCTCCAGCCGTCGAGCGCGTGCGGGCAATGGTCGAGACCTTCGAAGAGAATGACGGCCGCCGGCCGCGCATTCTCGTCGCGAAGATGGGACAGGATGGCCATGACCGTGGCCAGAAGGTGATTGCATCCGCCGTCGCCGATCTCGGATTTGACGTCGATATTGGCCCGCTCTTCGCCACACCGGCGGAAGCGGCGCGGCAGGCCATCGAAAACGACGTGCATATTGTCGGCGTGTCATCGCTTGCAGCAGGCCATCTCACGCTTGTGCCGGAATTGAAAGCGGCCTTGGGTGAGCAGGGTCGGCCCGACATCATG
>JBOFFO010000394.1:0-1536 GCA_051648665.1 Beijerinckiaceae bacterium
AATCACATCGGCGCGCTGGCCGCCAATGCGCACCGCGTCTTTCACCGTCGTGACGGGATATAATCCGTTCGCAACGCAATGGGCTGCGAGCGCCAGCAATTCATCATCGGAATAATCGTGGTGATCGCCAAAGTCGCGGCGCTCGGTGATGCGCGCGCCACACCGCTCGACCGTGGCGAAAAATTTCTCCGGCCGGCCGATGCCGGCGAAAGCGAGCACCTGCACGCCTTGTAACGCTTCTGCCGCGCGCGGGTCCGGCACGAGACGGGCGCGCAAAACGGGCTTCGGCATATCAAAACTGCCATCACCGCCAATGGCGATGGCGGCGCGGACCTGAGGCCACTGGTCTTTCAGCGGTGCGCGCAAGGGGCCAGCGGGAAAACAGCGGCCATTGCCGAACAAGGCTTCCCCATCGATGACGGCGAGAGGCAAATCTTTCATAAGGCCCGGATTTTGCAGCCCGTCATCGAGCACGATCACGGTGGCACCCTGCGCAATCGCAAGGCGCGCACCGGCGACACGGTCACGCGCCACGATCACCGGCGCGTGACGCTCGATTTCCAGCGGCTCATCGCCCACCCGGTCCGCCTTGTGGCTGTGCGGATCAACGCGCAACGGCCCGATGTCCTTGCCGCCATAGCCACGCGACACCACAAACGGAATTTCGCCACGCTGTTGCAACATACGGCACAGCGCAATGACGGTTGGCGTTTTGCCCGCGCCGCCGACCGTAAAATTGCCGACACAGATTACGGGTTTTTCAACACGCGTGCCGAGCCTGCGCATGCGCCAAGCAGTCAACGCGCCATACAGCTTGCCCAGCGGTGTGAGCGCGATGGCAATATCACGGGCGATGTCGCCCGTCTGATCGTACCAGAATTTCGGTGCGCGCCAGCTCACGGACGCGCCGCCTGCGACTGGCGTTGCGCGCGCTGATCCAGTGCTGCAGCAATGGCCTGAATGGTGCGCGCCGTTGCACCGGACTGGCCGATGACGGCGTCATGGGCGCACGTGCCCATGCGCCGCATGGCTGCGGGATCGAGTATAAGCGCACCGGCAGCACGCGCCAGCGCCTCTGCATCGATCACCCCCTGCGCACCGCCGGCGCCGCCGATCAATCCGAACACATCGGTAAAGTTGAAAACATGTGGCCCATGCAAGATGGCAACGCCGAGTTTCGCCGGCTCTATGGGATTTTGCCCGCCATGCGGAATGAGCGACCCGCCCATGAAAACCAGCGGAGCGAGACGGTAGAAAATACCGAGTTCCCCGATGGTGTCTGCCACATAAATCTGTGTCTCGGCATCGGGCGTTTCACCGCGCGAGCGCAAGGCCACGCGTAATTGTTTTGCCCGCGCCAATTCTGCAATCGATTCCCCCCGTTCGGGATGACGTGGCACAATGATGGTCAGCACATTGCGGGCCTGTGCGGCGATGGCGCCATGTGTTTGCAGCACAGCCTCATCTTCACCGCGATGGGTGCTGGCAGCGAGCCAGACCGGCCTGCCGGCGATGCGGCCCGCGAGGATACCGAGC
>JBOFFO010000395.1:0-6846 GCA_051648665.1 Beijerinckiaceae bacterium
GCCCGCGCTGGCGACAGAACGGCCACTATCCGCGCGGCAACGCGGCGGAAAAAACCGTCCAGCGCGCCGGCAAAGAAAATAATGATGCCGCCGATCACGGTGATCATGTCGCGGGTGATCGTTGGGGAATCGAACGCCAGTTCCGCGCCGCCCTGATAGAGAATGCCAAACAGGACTGCCGACAGGACAATGCCAACCGGATGCGCCCGGCCCATCAAGGCCACGGCGATGCCGACAAATCCGTAGCCGGATGAAAATTCGAGCAGCAGCTTGCCCTGAAAGCCGAGCAATTCATTGACGGCGAGCCCAGCCGCGAGCGCACCCGAAATTGCCATCGCGATCATTGTGATCCGTTCCGGCGAAATGCCCGCATACTCAGCCGCACTGGCGTTAGCGCCCACAGTGCGGATGGCATAACCCAGACGCGAACGGTAGATCAGCAGCCACACAAATAAGGCGCTGGCCAGGGCCAGAAAAAAAGTCAGGTTGAGCGGCGTCTGTGCGCTGGCAATGCCGAGTCCAGAGAGCATCTCCTGCACAGCCGGCATTTTCGCGGCCGCAGAAAAATTCCGGGTTTCCGGCTGCATCGACCCGGCTTTGCCGATGACATTGACGAGCAGATAGACCAGAAGCGTCGATGCCAAAAAATTGAACATGATCGTGGTGATCACCACATGGCTGCCACGCCGCGCCTGCAAATATCCGGGAATGAAGGCCCAAAATGCGCCGAAAAGAGCGGCCCCGGCGATGGCAAGGGGCAGGAGAATGAGCCGCGGCAAATATGGATCGAGCGCCAGACACACAATGGCCAACCCGATGCCGCCGACGAGCGCCTGCCCCTCGCCGCCGATGTTGAACAGCCCGGCATGGAAGGCGACGGCCACTGCAAGGCCCGTGAAAATAAAATTGGTGGCGTAAAACAGCGTGAAGCCAAGCCCTTCCGATGTTCCCAGCGCGCCGAAAATCAGGCTGCGCATCGCGCGCACCGGGTTTTCGCCAATGGCGACAATCACAAGCCCCGCCACGAGAAACGCGGTGGTGACCGAAAGCACCGGCACCAGTCCGCGCTCTGCCCATTTCGGCAAGGTGATCGGTGCGCTCATGCCGGCAATTCCATACGCCCGTCGCCGTCAATGGGGAAAAATGGATTATGCGCCACTTCCCAGAGATGGCCGTCCGGATCAGCAAAGTAACCGGAATATCCGCCCCAGAATACTTTCTGTGCCGGCTTCACGATCCGCCCTCCGCTGCGTGCGGCCAGCGCGATCAACGTATCGACATCACCCTCGCTGCGTTGATTGGCGGCAAGCGTGAGACCGGAGAATCCCGGTGCGGAATCGGCAACCTGTGCATCCTCTGCCAGCAAGGTCCGGGGATAGAGTGCCAGCGCTGAGCCAGCAGAATGAAAGAACACCACATTGCCTTGGCTGGCGGACGATGCGCGCCACCCCAGCGCTTCATAAAATCGCCTGGCGCGCTCCAGATCGGCAACGCCCAGCGTGATCAGGGAGCAAAAGGGCAATGGCGCAGGGCGTGCGGGTTCAGCCGGCGGGTTCATGCGGCCTGCTCCGTGATGCCGGCCATCAGCAGCCCCAGTTCTCGCTCATCCGTTTGCGCCGGCAGGCGTTCGCCCATGATCCGCCCGCCGCACATCACAAGAATGCGGTCGGACAGCGCGCGGATTTCGTCAAGCTCGACCGACACGAGCAGAATGGCGCAGCCTTGATCGCGCAGCGCAATCAGCGAGCGATGAATGAATTCGATCGCTCCGATATCGACGCCGCGCGTTGGCTGGCCCACCAGCAGAACCTTCGGGCGGCGGCCGATCTCGCGCGCCAACACAATTTTCTGTTGATTGCCGCCAGAAAAATTCGCGGTTTTCAGACGCGCATCGGGCGGGCGCACATCGAAAGCCTTCATGTCGCTTTCAGCCCGCGCGCGCACATGGCCAACATCGAGCAACGGCCCAGCGCCAAGACCCGGTTCATCTGCATAGCCGAGAATGGCGCTTTCGCTTGCTTCAAACGCAGTCACCAGTCCGCGCCGGTGGCGATCTTCGGGCACATGCATCACGCCGCGCTGGCGCAGGATATGCGGTTGCAGGTCGCGGTCGGACAGCACGTCGCCGGCGAGCGCAACGGTGCCTGAGGTTTTGCGGATAATGCCGGCCAGCACTTCCAGCAATTCGCTTTGCCCATTGCCGGAAACGCCGGCGATGCCGACAATTTCGCCAGCGCGTACGGTCAACGACACATCGTCAAGGCGCAGCACGCCCCGGCGGTCGCGCACGCTCACATGCGAGACCGTGAGCATGGCCGCGCCGGGTGTCGGCGGATTTTTTTCAACGCGCATCAGCACGTGGCGGCCGACCATCAGCTCTGCCAGCTGTGCCGGACTTGTTTCTGCTGTTTTCACGGTGGCGACCATGGCGCCGCGCCGCATTACGGAAACAGCGTCGGTCACCGCCATAATCTCGCGCAGCTTGTGGGTGATCAGCAGGATGGTTTTGCCTTCCGCTTTCAGCCGCCGCATGAGCGCGAAAAGCTGGTCAGCCTCAGCCGGCGTCAACACCGCGGTCGGTTCGTCGAGAATGAGGATGTCGGCATCGCGCACGAGCGCTTTGAGAATTTCAACCCGTTGTTGAAGGCCCACCGGCAGGTCGCCGACAATCGCGTCGGGATCTATGGCAAGGCCGTAATCCTGCGCGATTTGTGTCAGCTTGGCGCGCATCGCCTGCGCACCGCCCGCCAGCAAGAACCCCTGTTCTGCGCCCAGCATGATATTGTCGAGCACGGACAGCGGCTCCACCAGCATAAAATGCTGATGCACCATGCCGATGCCGTGCTGGATCGCATGGGATGGCGAGCGGATGCTGACAGGCTTGCCATGCACCGCAATGCCGCCGGAATCCGCTTCGTAGAATCCGAAAATAATCGACATGAGCGTTGATTTGCCGGCGCCATTTTCGCCGACAATGCCGTGAATGCTGCCGGCTGCCACCGCAAGATCAATGGCGCGGTTGGCATGCACCGCGCCGAAGCGTTTGTCGATCTGGGTCAGTTCAAGGGCAGGCGCCTGCGGCACATCCATGACTTTCGCTTCGGCTGCGCGCCGTTCAACCGTTAAAACGGCGCGCTGCCGCAGACATCACAGCGGGCACTTCTGGTCCGACATGTAATCATGCACCTTTACCGCACCAGACACGATGTCGGCAGCAGCCTTGTCGGCAGCAGCCTTCATCTCTGGCGCGATCAACGCCTTGTTGTGATCGTCCATGGCCCAGCCCACGCCGCTTTCGGCGAGGCCGAGAACGGTAACACCCGGTTTCCATTTGCCGTCCTTCGCAGCGCGGAACGCGCTGGCCACCGCGACATCGACGCGCTTCAGCATCGAGGTCAGCACTTTGCCCGGATGCAGGCCGTTCTGGTTGGAATCAACGCCGATGCCGAGCTTGCCTGCATCCGCCGTCGCGCGCAGCACGCCGATGCCGGTGCCGCCAGCGGCGTGATAGATCACATCCGCACCGCGGTCGATTTGCGAGCGCGCCAACTCGCCGCCCTTCACCGGGTCATTCCAGGCTGCGCCGGTGGTGCCGGTCATGTTCTGGAAAATTTCAGCGCCGGGCTTGGCGGCTTTCACCCCTTGTGCATAGCCGCAGGCGAATTTGCGGATCAGCGGAATATCCATGCCGCCGACAAAGCCAACCTTGCCGCTCTTGGACGCCATGCCTGCCAGCAGGCCGACAAGGTAGGAGCCTTCATGCTCCTTGAATACGATGGACTGCACGTTTGGCAGATCAATCACCATGTCGATGATGCCGAACTTCGTGTTCGGAAATTCCTTCGCCACCTTTTCCAGCGCCGCTGCATGAGCAAAGCCCACGGCAACAATCGGGTCGAAGCCGTCGCGCGCAAAACGCCGCAGCGCCTGCTCGCGCTGGGCATCATTCTGGATTTCAAAGTCGCGATAGTCCGTACCGGTTTCCTTCTTGAAGGCTTCTGCGCCGACATGCGCGGCCTCATTGAAGGATTTGTCGAACTTGCCGCCGAGATCATAGACAACCGCCGGCTTGTTCTGCGCCAGCGCCGCCGTGCTGCACATCAGCCCGCCGGCCAGTGCAAGGCCTGCCATCCGCATCCAGCGCGCCATTCCCGTGCCATTGCCATGCCACATCATCGCATATCCTCCATGGCCGCCCATTGGCGGCGTTTCAGGCCGGGAGCATCGCATGCCCCTGCCGGGTTTTCCAAGACCCGGCCTGCGCATTTTTCGGGATGAAAGGGTGCATCTTCGCAGGTGACGGACGGTCCGGTTCACGCCATGATGCCGCATTGGCGCGCTGCTTCGGAGGCTACCATGCACCGGTTCCTGCTTGCCCTGTTTCTGTGCATGGCCGCCTGGGGCGGGCCGGCCCAGCTTGCGGCCCAGAACGCGCCGCCTGCATCCGAACCGATCGATGTCGATGTCGAGTTGGTGATCGCTGTCGATATTTCCTATTCGATGGATCTTGAGGAGTTGGCCTTGCAGCGCGAGGGCTACGCACAGGCCTTCCGTTCGGCGGAAATCAAGAACGCCATCGCCAATGGCCAGCTGGGGCGCATCGCCGTCACCTATTTTGATTGGGCAGATAGCCACAACCAGCAAGTCGTGGTGCCGTGGACGGTGATCGCCAATGCCGAGGATGCCGAGAGTTTCGCTGACAAGATTGCGGCACAGCCAATCCGCCGCGCGCGCCGCACCTCCATTTCCGGCGCCATCGATTTTGGCGTGAAGCAGATCAAGGACAGCCCGTTCCGCGGCACGCGGCAGGTGATTGATGTCTCCGGCGATGGGCCAAACAACAGCGGCACGCCGGTTGCGCCGGCCCGTGATGCGGCGGTGCAGGCCGGCATCACGATCAACGGATTGCCGATCGTGCTCAAGCGCGGCGGCTGGGGTGATATCGACAGCCTCGATCTGTATTACGAGGATTGCGTCATCGGCGGCCCGCGCGCCTTCATGGTGCCGATCCGCTCACGCGAGGAATTTCTCCCGGCGATCCGGCAGAAGCTTCTGCTGGAGATTGCCGATCTGCAACCGCCACGCTTCGGCCTCAACACGCACGGCGCGCGCATCGAGCCGGCGCAGGCTCGGCAGACCCGCCCTGACTGCATGGTCGGCGAGCGCCAATGGCGGCAGCGCTGGGAGCAGGGGAACTAACGCATCGGCCCAAAAAGTGCGCAGCGGTTTTTGGATAAGCCGATGCGCCAAGGCAGGATCGGCCCAAAAAGTGCGCAGCGGTTTTTGGATAAGCCGATGCGCGACTATGTGCCGCGCGGCTTGGCGCGATGTGTTGGCGGCGCGCTCAATGGATCTTCTGGCCACGGATGGCGGGGGTAACGCCCGCGCAGGTCGCTCCGCACAGCGGCCCACGAGCCGCGCCAGAAACCGGGTAAGTCTTTGGTGATCTGGATAGGCCGGTGCGCTGGCGACAGCAGATGCAGCGTCAACGGAATTTTCCCACCAGCGATGGCAGGATGCGTGTCGAGGCCAAACAATTCCTGCACGCGCACCGCCAGTACCGGGCCTTCCGCGCCGGAATAATTGATGGGGATGGCGTTACCAGTTGGAACCGTGAAATGGCTCGGCATATCCGCATCAAGTTGACGGCGCAGCGACCAGGGCAGGAGCCCATCAAGCGCAGCTTGCAAACGCTCTGCATCGATGGCGTCCATGTGCGTCAGCCCGTGCAGATGTGGCGCAAGCCAGTCAGATACGGTCGCGGCCAGTGCTGGCTCTGACAGGTCGGGCCAGATCGCCGCCCCTTCCATATTGCCCGATGCGATCAATGCCCCGCGCAGAAAGGCAATGCGGTCACGCCATTGCTGTTGCGCCTTTGACCATTTCAACTTGTCTATGCCGACGCGCGCGACCCCTCCGGCGAGCAGCCGTGCCGCATCCTCCCCGGCGGAAACGGAAATAGGTGTTTGCTCCAGCGTGATCGCGCCAAGGCTGCGGATGCGCCGGGCGCGCAACGCGCGCGTCGCGATGTCGAACTGAATATCGTCGCGTGTTGTTGCCTTGTCCGCCAACAGGGACGCAGTCTCATTGGCATCAAGCGCGGCTGCGAGCAGAATGCGTGCATTGGCTGCGCCGCCCGCCATATCGGCGATGACCAGAAAGTCGCTGCCGGCAAGGCGCTCATGATCCGCCATCATCGCGGCGCGGCCATTGACCATCAGAAATTCGCCACGCCGTCCCCGCGCTTTTGCAAAGCGGTCGGGGTAAGCGAGTGCCAGAAGCTGCGCCGGGGATGGGGTTTCGCCATCCGTCTGCGGTTGAGCCGCTGGCCTGGCCTGCCGTACCCAATTCTCGGCCAGCCGGCGCATATCCGTGGCGCGCCCGCTGCGGTCACGCCCAAACCGGTCAAGCCGTTCCGCCAGATCGATGGCGTCGCCACCCAGCCCGCGCTCCACCATGACGGCGGCAATCTGCGCCGCCTGCTCCGCTGCTCCCAGAGCAGCCGCATCGATGATCATGCGGGCCAACCGTGGCGGCAGCGGCAGGGCGCGGATGCGGCGGCCATCATCGGTGATGCGCCCGGCGACATCGAGCGCATGGAGTGTGCGCAGCAGCGCGCGGGCTTCATTCAGGGCAGGCGCGGGCGGCGCGTCGAGAAATCGCAGCGACGCCGGATTGGTGACGCCCCACAGGGCGCTGTCGAGCAACAGGCCAGTGAGATCGGCGCTGAGAATTTCCGGGGTGGTGAAGGCGGGCAGTGCCCCCGTCGCCGCCTCCTCCCACAGCCGGTAGCACACGCCCGGCTCCGTGCGGCCGGCGCGCCCGCGCCGCTGATCGACCGCCGCG
>JBOFFO010000396.1:0-9581 GCA_051648665.1 Beijerinckiaceae bacterium
CGGCGATCCGCGCATCGAAGATCGAGAAAGCGATGCCATCGGGCTGCGCCAGCACTGTCGCAGCCTGCTCCGAATAGCCTTTCGATTCATCGGAAAAGCGCTCGCCAGTGCTGTTCACCTGAAAGCCGCCTTCGGTCATTGTCGCCCAGCTCAGCAAAATACCGTGCGGATGGGCCACTGAACCGTGGCCCTGATAGCCGGATAAATCTGCCACCTGCGCATCGAGCGCGCGGCCCCACAGCACCGCGTCGCCCTGATTGCCGGGATGGCCGAAATACAGCGCGCTGGTCATTTCCGGAATTTCTTGCTGCACCAGCACGCGGTTGCCGCCATAGCCGTTGCAGGCAAGGATCAGCGCACGGCACCCAATCACATCGCTGCTGCCATCGGGCCGCACAATCCGTGCAGCGGTGATGGCTTTTTTCTCATCCGCATAAAGCGTTGTGGCGTGCGCCTGCGTGATGATGTCGATGCCGGCCTGTTCGGCGGCCGCGCGCAACCTGTCCATCAATTCCGCGCCAGAGCGTGACGGCAGACCGTGCATGCGGCGGGCAGAATGGCCGGGATAAGAAAAATTGTTGATCACCGTGAAGCCAAGGCCATGCCGGTCCGCCAGCCATTCCAGCGCGGCGGGAACGCGCTGTGTCACGGCGGCGACGCGGGCCGGGTCCGGCTCGTCATGCGCTTTGGCGAGAATATCGCGCGCAAATTGTTCTGGTGAATCCGCGATACCCGCTGCCTGCTGAAACCGCGTGCCTGCGGCTGGAATAAGCCCGGCGGATCGTGCGGTTGAGCCTTGCGGCAGCGCGTCGCGCTCAATCACCAGCACGCTTGCGCCGGAATCCACAGCGCGCAGCGCCGCAATCAGGCCGGCCGCGCCTGCGCCAATGATCAACACATCCACGGCCATTTCGGGCGCGACGGGGGAAAACGAGACCTCGGCCATTGTCCACAATTCACCTGTATGGTCTTGACGACAGTATGTTGTTCTACAAATAATACAAGCTCACAGCGAGGCCCTATGCCGTCCATCGCGCCTTCCAAGACCCAGCGGCTCTACCTGGTCCTGCGCGACCAGATCGTCAGTGGTGCTTTGCGTCCGGGCGAGCGCCTGCCGAGTGAGCCGGTGCTGGCCGAACGGCACAAGCTGTCCCGCGTCACGATCCGCCGGGCGCTCGAAGGGCTGGAGCGGGATGGGCTGATTGACCGGGTGCCGGGCGCCGGCACCTTCGTGCGTGACGCTGCTGGCAAAAAGGGCATGGTGGCTGATCTGTCCAACATGCTGACCCAGCTTGTCGCGATGGGTCGCACAACCGGCGTGCGTCTGCTGGAATTTGGTTATTGCACCGCGCCCGCGCCGGTCGGCGCAGCGCTGCTGTTGCCAACCGCCGCGCGGGTTCAGCGCTCGGTGCGCGTGCGCATTATCGACGGCGCGCCTTTTTCCTTTCTCACGACCTATGTGCCGGAAGCGGTGGGTGTGACCTATTCGGAAAAGGATTTGGCTTCCACGCCGCTGCTTTCGCTGCTGGAGCGTTCAGGCGTCGCTGTCGAGCGCGCCAACCAGACCATCAGCGCAACGCTGGCGACACCGGACATCGCCGAGCATCTCGATGTCGCCATCGGCTCAGCGCTGATCGCGATGACGCGCGTTGTCTATGATACGGCCGGCAAGGGCGTTGAGTATCTGCAGGCCTTTTACCGGCCTGATCTGCACACCTTTCAGATGGAATTGCGCCGCACCAGCGCCGGCGCGTCGCGGCAATGGGCGCCGCAACCGCCGGAACCGGCCGTTGTGCGCCGACCCTCCGCACGGAGGGCGCGGCGATGAGCGGGCGCGAGACTGAAACAGGCAGCGCCGCTGTCCTGTGAACCGCAACGACCACGAACAACCAAACCTGGGGAGACCACCAATGGCGAAATTTATTCTGGACCGGCGCGGGCTGGTCAAAGCCGGCCTGGCAGGCAGCGCAGTACTGGCCATGCCGGGCCTTCTGCGCGCGCAGGCTGCGCCGGTGAAAATCGGCATCATTCAACCCGTCACCGGCGCGCTGGCGCAGGATGGCGAATATGGCAAGCTCGGCGCCGAAATCGCCATTGCCGAAATCAACAAGGCCGGCGGCATCAAGTCACTGGGCGGCGCGCAGATTGAAATGGTGTTCGGCGATGCACGCTCCACACCGGAAGGCGGCACGGCGGAAGTGGAGCGCATGCAGTCCGAAGGCGTCTCCGCCATCGTCGGCGGCTTTGCATCGCCCATCGCGCTCGCCGCCACGCAGGCTGCCTCCCGTTATGATATTCCCTATATCGTCGATGTCGGCGTCTCCGACCAGATTGTCCGGCGCGGGCTGAAAAACACGTTCCGTTTTGGCCCGGGCTTCGGTTCGGTCACCACCTCGGCGCTCGACAATCTCGTGAAACTCAATGATGCGGCGGGCAAGCCAGCCAAGACCGTCGTCATTGTGCATGAGGATGGCTTGTTCGGGTCTGGCATGGCCAAACTGCTCGGCGCGGAATTACCGAAGCGTGGCTTTGAAATTCTCGAAACCATCGCGCATCCCACACCGTCGCGCGACATGTCGAACGTCGCCCTGAAAATCCGCTCGCTCAATCCGGATCTCGTGATTCCCTCGAGCTATTATTCCGAGTTCGTGCTGCTGGCCCGCACCATGCAGCAACAGCGCATCCGCCCCAAAGGCGTCTATGCGGTGCTGAATGGCGCGGCGTCGAATTTCCGTTTCGTCAAGGAATTTCCGGATGCGGCCAATCTCGTCATGGATTGCAACCACTGGGCTGACCCGCGCAAGCCAGCGACGGCCACCGTGCGCGCCGAAGCGGAAAAAGGCGGCCGCTTCTGGCTTTACAACACGCCGCTGAATTATTCCTGCGTGAAGCTCATGGCGGACGCGATTGACAAGGCCGCCTCGCGCGACCGCGTCAAGATCATTGAAGCGCTGACCGCATCAACGTTTGCTGATCACATCATGCCCTATGGACCGACAAAATTTGTCGATGGCCAGAACATGGGTGCGCAGGCGGTGAACACGCAGGTGCAGGGCGGCGACATCAAGGTGATTTTCCCGGATGCCTTCGCCAATGCCAAGCCGGTCTTTCCTGCGACCTGACCGGCGATGCTGAAGCTCGACATTTTTCTGTCGGCCCTGGCGAACGGGCTGTTGACCGGCGCAGTCTATGCGTTGATCGCGGTCGGCCTGACGCTGATCTATGGCGTGCTTCACATCATCAACTTTGCGCATGGCGCGATCCTGACAGCGGCGATGTTCGCTGTCTGGGTCGCGTATTCCACATTTGGCCTCGACCCCTATGTCGCCATGTTCATTCTGGCGCCGCTGTTTTTCATCCTTGGCTATGGCGTGCAGCGTTATGTGATTGGTCCGACCAGCCACGGCGATGACAGCAATATCCTGCTGGTGACGCTTGGTCTCTCCATCATCATCGAAAATCTGCTGCTCGCGACGTTCCGGTCCGACACACGTTCGATTGATGTGTCTTATGGATTTTCGGTGATTGAGATCGGGCCACTGCTGCTATCCACGCCAAAGGTTGCGGCCTTTTTCACCAGCTTTGCCGTGGCCGGTCTGCTCTGGCTGATGCTTACACATACCGATGCTGGCAAGGCCATCCGTGCCGTGGCGCGCGAAAAAACCGGTGCGGCGCTCACCGGCATTCGCGTCGAACATATTTATGCGATGACGTTCGGCATTGGCGCAGCTACCCTTGCGATTGCGGCTGCTGTGCTGATGCCGACCTTCCTTGTCAATCCGCGCATTGGCAACGCCTTTGTGCTCGTGGCCTTCACCATTGTTGTGCTGGGCGGCATGGGTTCGATTGTCGGCGCGCTGATCGGCGGCTTGCTCATCGGTGTCATCGAGAGTCTGTCCGGCCTCTATTTCGGCGAAAGCCTTGGCCAGATCGGCATTTTCCTGATGTTCATTCTCGTGCTGCTGTTGCGCCCGACCGGTTTGTTTGGGGCGCGCGGATGACGCAGCACCGGATGCTCCTTGCAGTTTTCGCCGCGCTGGCGGCTTTGCCATTCGTCGCGGCATCGAACACGGCTATCAATTTCCTCAGCTTTCTCATGATCATTGCGCTGGCCGCGCAGGGCTGGAATTTGCTTGCGGGTTATGCCGGGCAATTTTCGTTTGGCCATGCCGCCTTCTTCGGCGTTGGCGCCTATGCGATGGCGTTGTTGCAGACGCGCTATGGTTTGAACCCGTGGCTGGCCTTTCCTGTCGCCATTACCGCCGGTGCAGTCACCGGCTATATCACCGGCTATCTCAGCTTTCGCGCCAATCTGCGCGGCTCCTATTTTGCGCTGGTCACGCTGGCCTTTGCCGAAGTATTCCGCATTCTCGCCAACGCCTTGACCTTCACAGGTGGCGCTGCTGGTGTGCTGGTGCCGTTGCGCATGGATGCATCGAATTTTCAGTTTGCAGACAAGCGCGTGTTTTACTGGATCGCACTCGCCTGCGTCATCATCGCCGTCGGTATCACCGCTTATATCAAGGATATGCGGCTGGGCGCCTATCTCACCGCCGTGCGTGAAAATGAGGAGGCGGCGCAGGCGCTCGGCGTGGATACGCTGCGCACGAAATTGACAGCGATTACCTTGTCAGCCGGCATAACGGCGGCAGCAGGCTGCTTGTACACGCAGAAATTCCTGTATCTCGATGCCAACCTCGCATTCGGCGCGTGGATATCTGTGGAGGCGCTGCTGGCGCCGATTATCGGCGGCATTGGCACTGTGTTGGGGCCGCTTGCCGGCGCAGTGCTGCTGCTGGGCCTGGGTGAACTGACAAAAATCGCATCGGCCGCGCTCATCGGTGCATCCGTGCCCGGCATTGATCTGGCCGTCTATGGCGCATTGCTTATTGTCTGCGTCGCCTTCGCCCCGCGCGGCGTGCTTGGCCTGACCGAAACACTGTGGACAAAGCGGAGTGCGAGCCAATGAGCGCGCCACTCTTGCATTGTCATGGCCTGACACGCCGGTTCGGCGGTCTTGTCGCTGCGCAGGGTGTGACGTTACGGGTGCCAATGGGCGGCATTATTGGCCTCATCGGTCCCAACGGCGCTGGAAAAACCACCGTCTTCACGCTGATCTCTGGGTTTCTCACGCCGGACGAAGGGCGCGTCGAGCTGGAAGGCCGCGATATCACGCGCCTTGCAGCGCACGAGCGTGCGCGGTTGGGCATCGCGCGCACATTCCAGATCGTCAAACCCTTTGCGGGCTTGAGCGTCAGGGAGAATATTGCCGTTGGCGCGCATTTGCGTGAGCAACGCCGCGATGCGGCCTTGTCCCATGCGGATGCCGTGGCGCAGAAACTCGGACTGCGTGACATGGCTGATAAACCGGCAGGTGCACTCACCGTTGCCGGGCGCAAACGGCTCGAACTGGCGCGCGCACTGGCGACACAGCCACGGTTGCTTTTGCTGGACGAGGTGCTCGCCGGCCTCAACCCGTCGGAAATTCGTGATATTGTTCCTGTGATCCGCGCCATACGCGCCAGCGGCGTAACGATCCTCATGGTCGAGCATGTGATGCAGGCCGTGATGGAATTGTGCGACCATGTTTATGTGCTGGCGCAAGGGCGGATTATTGCTGAAGGTGCGCCCGCCGCTGTTGCAAGAGATCAGGCTGTGATTGAGGCCTATCTCGGGCATGGGGCGGCGGCACGCATGCGGCAGACAGAATCAACCGGAGCAGCCCATGCTGGAGGTTGATGAAATCACCGCGGGTTATGGCGAAACGCAGGTGCTGCGTGGACTTTCGCTGACCGTGAATGCGGGTGAAATCGTTGCCGTGCTGGGCGCCAATGGGGTCGGGAAGACAACGTTGAACATGGCCGTGTCAGGGCTGTTACGGGTGCGCAGCGGTGAAATCCGCTTCAAGGGCGGGCGTATCTCTGGCCTTGGTGCTGCCGGAATTGTTGCGCAGGGGTTGATCCATGTGCCGGAAGGCCGCAAGATTTTTCCCAATCTCAGCGTGCGTGAAAATCTTGAGCTGGGATCGTACCGCCGTGCAAAATCCAGTCGGCTGCGTAACATCGACCGCATTTTTACGTTGTTTCCCCGTTTGCGCGAGCGCGCGCAGCAATTCGCCGGCACCCTGTCAGGTGGTGAGCAGCAAATGCTGGCGATTGGCCGGGGGCTGATGGGCGAGCCGGAATTGCTCATTCTTGATGAGCCGTCGCTTGGCCTCTCGCCACTGCTGGTGGAAGAATTATTCACGCTCATCCAGCGTATCGCCAACGACAATATCGCGGTGATGCTGGTGGAGCAAAACGCTGTGCAATCGCTGGAAATCGCAAGCCGTGCCTATGTCATGTCGAACGGCATAATTACCATGAGCGGCGATGCGGCCACCCTGCGCAACGACCCCGATCTTCAAAAAGCTTATCTCGGACTTTGATCATGGCCATTCATACCCCTGGCGTTAAGCCTGCCTCGCAACTTGTCACCCATCAGCAGCCGGAGTGGCTGGCGCAATGGGCGCAATTTTCGGCGCACACGGGCTTTGACGATCTGCCGAATGCGGTGCAGGAGCATGCGCAGCTTGTCATCCTCGATTGCATCGGCGCCATGATTGCTGGTCAGGCCGAACCGGAAATTACCGCCGCATCTCTTCGCATGAACGCCGGGAAATATCAGGCCGCCTTTATCGGCGGCGCGGCGGGCACCACGCTGGAAATTGACGAAGGCAATCAGTATGCGCGCGGACATCCCGCGATTCATGTCGTGCCGGCCTTGCTGGCTGTCGCCGCACAACAGTCTGTTACGGGGCGTGACTTCATTCTTGCCGCGGCTCTGGGCTACGAGATCGGCGCGCGCATAGGCATCGCATCCAAGCTGCGGATCACCATGCATCCGCATGGCACTTGGGGCGTGGTTGGTGCAGCGCTCGGTGTTGCGAAGCTGGCCTGTGCCAATGCGGCGCAAATCGCAGCCGTGATCAATGTGGCGTCGAGCCTTGGCCTCACGACCAGCCGCCGCACAATGCTTGAAGGCGCGACAGTGCGGAACAGCTATGCCGGTTTTTCCAACATGCTTGGCATGATGGCGTGGGATATGGTGCTGTCCGGCTTCACCGGCGAGGCTGATGGCGTCGGCAGTGTCTATGGCGGCATTGCCGCCGAACAATGGACCCCGCAGGCCATGACAGCGGAGCTTGGCCAGCGTTGGGAAATCGCACGGAATTACTTCAAACGTCATGCCGCCTGCCGATATAACCACGGCGCGCTTGATGCGCTGGAACAGATCATTGCGGCCCACAGTTCGGAAATCGAACCAGATCGCATCGCGCGCATCGACGTCGATACATATGTCTGGGCTGCGCAACTTGATCACCCGGAGCCGCAATCCATGCTGGCTGCGAAATTTTCCATGCCTTTCTCGCTGGCCACCCGCATTGTGCAGGGCCATTCCAGACTCGATGCATTTCGCGATGCCGCGCGTCTCGATGCGCGTGCGCGCAATCTGGCGCGGCAGGTCACCGTCAATGAAGATCAGGCATTGACCGCAAGGCTGCCCGGGGAGCGGCCCGCACGTGTTACCGTGCATTTCACGGATGGCACAAAGATCATGCGCGAAGTCAGCACCAATAAGGGCGACACGGAAAATCCCTATAGCGCAGCGGAAGTCATCGAAAAATTCCAGGAGGTGACGCAACCGGTGATCGGCGCTGAGCGCAGCTTGGCCCTCACCGATGCCGTGATGCGATTACGTGATTTGCCATCGCTTGAAACCATCCTTCATTTGAGCCGCATGCCATGATGCACGGTCCATCCACTTTGCCTTTGCGCCAGCGCCTGCAGCAGAAGCCTATTCTACTGGCGCCCGGCATTTATGATGCGCTCACCGCTACGCTTGCGACGCAGGCCGGCGCAGAGGCGCTTTATCTGTCCGGTGCTGGCATTGCCTATACGCGGTTGGGGCGTCCAGACATTGGCCTCGTCTCGCTGACGGAAGTGGCCGACACCATCACGCAGGTGCGTGACCGGGTAGACACGCCCCTGATTGTCGATGCAGACAATGGCCACGGTAATGCGTTGAATACCCAACGCACCATGCGGCTATTCGAGCGCGCTGGCGCCAACGCATTGCAGATTGAGGACCAGTCCTATCCCAAACGCTGCGGCCACCTCGCCGAAAAACGTCTGATTGATGCATCAGAAATGGCCGGGAAAATTCATGCAGCCGCCGATGCGCGTCAGAGCGAAGCAACACTGATTATCGCCCGCACCGACGCCCTGGCAGTGGAGGGCTTCGCCGCAGCCATTGAAAGGGCGCAACGGTATGCCGAAGCGGGTGCGGATGTCTTGTTTGTGGAAGCCCCAGGGTCGGAAGCTGAATTATCAGCGATTGTGCAGGCGCTGGGCGGCCGTCTGCCGTTGATGGCCAATATGGTCGAGGGCGGCCGTACGCCCATCATGGCCAGCAAAGCGTTGCAGGCGATCGGCTTCAGTCTTGTGATATTTCCCGGTGGCATTGTGCGCGCTATTGCCCATGCGGCGCAGTCCTTTTACGCCACGCTGGTGCGCGATGGCACGTCGGCCAGCAGTCGCAACGCCATGTTTGATTTTGATGAGCTGAACCGCGTGATCGGTACACCGGACATGCTGGCAGCTGGCAAGAAGTATGAAGGAACGGCGCTGTGACCACTGCGATTGATCCTGTCACGCTCACTGTTCTGCTCGGCCGGCTTGAACAGATTGCCGATGAAATGGATGCGACCTTATATAGGTCAGCCTTCAATCCGATCATTGCGGAAGCGCGTGATGCCTGCCACGGCCTTTATCATGCGCAGACTGGCGAAACGCTGGTGCAGGGCCAGAAGGGATTACCCATTTTTGTTGGCGCCATGGCGTTTGCTGTGAAGGCCGTCATTGATCGCGTTCGGGCCGATGGCGCGGTCGATGAAGGCGATGTCTTTATTTTTAATGATCCTTATGCCGGCGGCACCCATCTCAATGATTTCCGGCTGGTGCGGCCGCTCATGCGCGGTGGCGTTGTGTTCGCGTGGCTGGCGTCGGTCGGGCATTGGCTTGACATTGGCGGCAATGTTCCCGGCGGATATAATCCTCAAGCGGTCGAGTGCTTTCAGGAAGGTGTCCTGATCCCGCCGGTGAAACTGTTTCGCCGTGGCGTCTTGCAACAGGACATTGTCGATATTCTCCAGGCCAATTCCCGTCTGCCGCGCTCCAACTGGGGCGATCTGAACGGCCAGCTTAATGCGCTTGATCTTGGCACACGGCGCTTCCATGCGCTCTTTGATGAATATGGTGATGCCACAATAGCCGCTGTTTTCGATGCCGCATCCAATCGGGCCGAAACGATGATGCGCAACAACATTGTGAAACTGCCAGATGGCACATATACGTTTGAGGATTATCTCGACAACGACGGCATCGTCGATGAGCGCCTGACCATCGCGCTCGATCTTGTTGTGCGTGGCGACACCATGATGCTCGATTTTTCTCGGTCGTCTCCGCCATGCCGTGGTCCGGTCAATATCGCCTATTCAACGGCAGTGGCGGCCTGTTACGTCGCATTGAAGCATTTGTTCA
>JBOFFO010000397.1:0-3919 GCA_051648665.1 Beijerinckiaceae bacterium
CATGGGCAGCCTCCCGTTTTGTTGGCATAGATAGCAAAAGCCTTGCGGCGTTCTGTTCCATACAAGTTTCCATGGTTCTTGACCAAGCGTCCGCTTTTGTCAATCCCCACGCCCCTCTTGCATGGAACGCCGGACACATGCTCAATCGCCGCAGGAGGCGGCACATGGGCTGGGCAAATACCGTTGCAGGCAAAGGCGCACCCGGTGAAAAGCGGTCGCTGGTTGACGCGGCCTATGCGGCGTTGAAACAGGCGATCCGCACAACCGTGCTGGCGCCAGGTTATCAGGGATCGGAGCAGGAGATCGCGATCCGGCTTGGCATGAGCCGGACGCCTGTGCATGAAGCGATTATCCGGCTGCAAGAAGAGGGCCTCGTCCGCGTCTTGTCGAAGCGCGGCGTGCTGATCTGTCCGCTCGCACCCGACGATATTCGCGAAATCTACGAGGTCATTATTGCGGTGGAGTCGATGGCCGCTGAGTTGCTGGCGGGTTTCGAAAGGCCAGAGCGTATCGCGATTGCCCAAGCTCTCGATGAGGCCACGCGCGCCATGGATGACGCCCTCGCCCAAAACAATCTGCAGGATTGGGCGGAAGCTGACGACCGGTTTCACCAGATCATGCTCACACGTTGTGGCAATGGCCGGTTGAGCCGCATCGCACAGACCGTCATGGATCAGGCGCACCGCGCGCGGATGGTGACGCTGAAATTGCGCAGCAGGCCCGTGCGCTCCATCGCGGCCCATCGCGCCATCATCGCCGCGATCCGCGCCGGCGATCCTGTCAAAGCCCATACGCGCGCCCGTGCCCATCGTGTGGCAGCGCGCGACGAATTGTTGCCATTGCTTCAATCGATCGGCCTGCGCCAGCTCTAAGCTTGGAGCCCTACCGTTTCGTATTGCCCGGCCTTTGGCCTGCCGATTTGCCTGCCGATTTGCCCGGCACCCTCCCCGGCCATTGGCGGATGCGGGAGGGCCAGCGGTCGAACGGCAAATCATCCTCGCTGCAATGGACCCGGCCGCGCACCGAGACGCCGGCGGCGTGGACGCTGGCGGGATCGCCCGACTTGAGCGGGTGCCAGTCATAAAGATCGCGCCCTTCCGCCACGAGCCTGTAAGCGCAGGTCGGCGGCAGCCATTTGAGCGTGCGCACCTCATGCGGCGTCAGCGTCACGCAATCCGGCACCTTCTTGGCGCGATTGCGGTAATCGCGGCAGCGGCAGGTCTGCGCGTTGAACAGGGCGCAGGCGATATCGGTGTGGTGGATTTTGCCCGTGTCCTCATCCTCCAGCTTCAGCAGGCAGCAGCGGCCGCAGCCGTCGCAGAGGCTCTCCCACTCGCCCCGCGTCATGGCGTCGAGCGACTTGGTGCGCCAGAACGGCGCAGCGGCACGGCTGTCCGGCTGTCCCGGCCGATCCGTCGCGGCGGCGCGCGCGGGAGGCGTGTCACAGCCGGCGGGCGGCGAAACGCGGCGCGCAGGGCGCCGGGCGGGTCGGGCGTTCGGTCGGCTCACGGGTCAGCCTTTGGGTCAGCTTTTGGGTCTGCGTTGGGGGCAGCCTTCGGGACCGGTGTAGAGGATCGCGCGGCGGGGCGGAATGGGGGCGCGGGCGGCCTGAACGCGCGGCAGCGCCGGCTGCGCCGTGTCTTTGCCGCAGGGCTGCTTCATCAGAGAGGCGGCGGGCCAGCCCGGCCCGGTGTGAGCGAGCGATGATCCCTTCCGCCCCGCGCAAACGATGGACGGCGCGCCTGAAACGGGCCCTGCTCGGCGCGGATTCCTGGATCGATTCAAGCCTTTACGCGGCGGTGTCGCGGGGGGCGGACCGCTATGAGCGGTTCCGGCTGTTCATGGACCGGTTCGCCGTGCGCGGGTGGCGGCGCGTCGGCGTCGAGGGCGTCAGCGAGGGGCTGACGCTGGGCGCGGCAGGGTCGGTGCTATTGCTGGCGCTGGCGGTGCCGGCATTCCGCGAAACCTCTGACGATTTCATGCGCAAGCAGGAGCTCGCCGTCACCTTCCTCGACCGATACGGGCAAGAGGCAGGCAAACGCGGCATTAAGCATGATGATTCCATCAAGCTCAGCCAATTTCCGGATCATCTTGTGAAGGCGGCCCTCGCCACAGAGGACAGACGATTTTTCGAGCATTGGGGCATTGATCCTGTTGGAACGATGCGCGCGCTTGCAACTAATACCAGAGCCAATGTTACGGTTCAGGGCGGCTCATCAATCACCCAGCAGCTCGCGAAAAATCTTTTTCTTAATAATGAGCGCACCATAGAAAGAAAAGTGAAAGAGGCATTTTTAGCCTTCTGGCTTGAATACCGGCTGACCAAAGATCAGATTTTAAAATTGTATCTTGATCGCGCCTACATGGGAGGCGGAACATTCGGTGTCGTGGCGGCTGCTGACTTTTATTTCTCGAAATCTGTCCACGATCTCTCCTTATCGGAAGCAGCGATGTTGGCAGGCCTCTTCAAAGCGCCGTCGAAATTCGCGCCCCACATCAACCTGCCTTCTGCACGGGCGCGCGCCAATGTTGTCTTATCCAACATGGTGGAAGCAGGTTTTTTGACCGAAGGACAGGTGCTGGCAGCAAGGCGCAATCCCGCCACACCGGTCGATCGCAAGCGTGACGCGACAGCTGATTTCTACCTCGACTGGGCCTTTGAACAAGTTCGAAAACTGGCCGATTCAGGCAAGCTGGGGCATGATCGCGTCCTGACAGTCAAAACGCCGCTTGATCCGGCGCTACAGTCCCGTGCTGACAATGCGCTCGAAAATGGTCTGCGGCAATTCGGTGATCAGTATGATGCCTCCCAAGGCGCGATTGTTGTGATGGACCCGGATGGCGGTGTCAGGGCGATCACAGGGGGGCGGGATTACGGCACAAGCCAGTTTAACCGCGCAACGGATGCCTTGCGACAGCCCGGCTCGTCGTTCAAGCCATTCGTCTATGCTACAGCTATGAGTGATCCCGAGACTGCGAAGAAATACAGGCCTGACGCTATTGTGAGGGACGCACCTGTCTGCGTTGGCAACTGGTGTCCAAAAAATTACGCAGGAGGTTATGCCGGCGCAATGACTTTAACGACAGCGCTTGCCAAATCCTACAACACAATACCAGTCTGGATGTCGCTTGATCTTTCGCCGCGGGATGCAAAGGGCGAACGTAGTTACCGCATGGGACGCAGCAAAATTATTGCCATGTGCAAGCAGTTGGGTTTGCTGTCAGACATTAAGGATACACCGTCTCTGCCTATTGGAGCAGCTGATGTAACCGTGATGGACATGACAACAGGTTATGCAGTCTTCGCAAACGGTGGCAAGCGTGTTTACCCTTATGCAGCAATTGAAATTCGCAACAGTAATGGTGATGTGATCTGGCGCGAAGATCGAGATGCGATCAAGCAACCGCAAGTGCTTGCACCACAAATTGTCGGCGACCTCACATATATGATGACCAAAGTTATCGAAGAAGGTACGGCGAGGCGCGCAATTCTTGAAGGCATCAAAGCTGCAGGAAAAACCGGTACTACGAATGCATACAGAGATGCTTGGTTTGTTGGTTATACAGGCAACTATGTCGCAGGCGTATGGATAGGTAATGATGACAATAGCGAAACCAATAATATGACTGGTGGTACGCTGCCTGCTATGGTTTGGCGCGAGATCATGAGTTACGCCCACCAAGGCATCGAAATTGTGCCCCTGCCCCATCTGTCCAGAGATACATTACCACCGCCTGTGCTCACCGCCACAACAGCTTCTTCAAGAACGCCCTTACGCTACGATGGGCCGCATCGACCTCAGACTTTGTCCCGTAAGTCGATTGAATTACTACGTGCAATTGAGACGCAGCTACGAACAAAACACCGCCAGGCCTCTGCAGGAGTAACCGGCCAGCCATGAAAAGCTTGCGACCTTCA
>JBOFFO010000398.1:0-4189 GCA_051648665.1 Beijerinckiaceae bacterium
TATCGATGGCATGCGGCGCAGCCCATGGTTCACGGCGCTGGGATGACGGCGCACGCTGCCATGACCTGCCATGCGGCGGCATCGAGATCAATGCACCCTTGGGGGTTGGGCAGTGCCATCCGGCCGAGACGATTGTGAACAAGCCTTCTGCACGACAATCAGCCTGCGCCTCAGCGCGTTCCGATCAGGCGAATGAATTTTGGTTGCGGCGTGCCATAATCCATGAATCGCAACGGCGCCATTTGTGCCAGAAGGCCGAAATATTCGACGGCCCTTTTCTTTGTCAGATTGTCGAGCGTAATCTTTCCGCCAAGTTGTGGCGCCAGCTTGAAGCCATAAACTTCGCCTGCGGATAAACGCCCTAGCTTTTTCATGGCTCTGGAAAACAGTAATGCGCCATTATCGTCGCGCAGATCATTGATTGGATCATCCGCCATGAACAACTGATCCGCGATCACCCAGTTCGGTGGCGGCGCATCCTTGCGCTGCCAATAGGGCGACATCCATTCTGCTGCACCGCTGTTGAGCGTGCAGGCCATATGCCGCTTGCTCCAGACCAGCATTCGGCCGAATGCGCTGTAGCCCAGCACATGACAGTCCTCTGCTGGAAAATCTGCATCCGTATCCAGATACAGCTTCAGTACGCCGGTAAAATCCGCTGGATTGCAAAGCTGAAAAAAGCCCTTGTTCCACAAGCCCCAGCCGTGCAGCGACAGGAAATCTAGAAAGGGATCTGGTAACTGACCACGATAGTTCTCGATCTGTGACGGCGCTGGAACTGTTTTCAGATCAGGCGATCCGAATTTTTCCAGAATTTCCAGATAATCGCATGTCAGCTCAACCATGAAAAATCCTCAGCAGATGTCCAGATCAACGTCGAGCGTCTTCTTGCCCTGCTTTTTCTGTTCCTCGGCGATCTTGTCAAGCTGATCAGCGCGGCCGTTGCGCCACTGCGAGCCGATGGAACTGTTTTCACTCGCGCCGCCGAGACCGCTGATGCGGCCATCTCCGCCGGCAATCCAGTCCAGCGCATGGGTTGCAGCCTTCCCCGCCATATCCTTGGCCACTTCGCTGGCGGCCGCAGACGCAATATCCCCGCGTGACATATTCGGATTGTCGCGAGCAAGACGTTCACGCACCTCCTGTTCGCGCCTGACCCGATATTCCTCACGGGCAGCCTTCCGGTCTGCGCCATCGCTGGGCCGGCCGAAATTCTTGAAATCGGCGCGGCGTTTGAGATATTCCTCCGGCGAGAGCTTTTTGAGTTCTTCCTCCTGCTCCTTGAGTTGCTTGCGGAATTCTTCTTCATCGCCGCCTTCGGGCACCTGAAAACAGATTTTCTTGGTGGTGCCGGATACACGGCTCCCGGCTTCGCTTTGTGCAGCAGAATCAGCGCGTTGTTTGGCGACGCTCTGCAACGCCTGCTGCAGTTCCGCGTCGGTCATGGTGCGCACATCCATCGGCTTGCCGGTGGCTGCGCTCAGAATGTCATTGGCGAGCGGGACGCGCTCGTCAGCATCGATAAAAGTTCCATATTTACCGCTGAAATTCCAGTAGCGGCTGTCAAACATTGAGCCAGTCGAACGCCCGCCGAGCAGTTGGTCCTCACGAATAATCTGCTCCGCCATAGGGCTGTTCAGCACAGAGGCAGCACGTCCCTGAATGGCCCGCTCTTCCGGTGACATCGACAGATCATTGGCGATTTGCTCGATGACCAGCCCCCATATCCCGGTCCGACGCAGCAAGCCCTTGCCCAAACCCTTTGGGATCGACGGCGATCCTGCTGGCGCGGTTGGATTGGCCGGAACGGCGCCTGTGCCGCCGAGCGTGCCGACCGACTGCTGCTGCATCTGGGCCTGCGGGTCGTCGCCCATGTCAGACCCCATCTGCGGCGCGCCCTTGGGCGGCGCAGACGGCCCCATGAACTCCGCGCTGCCCGGCACGGGATCGGTATCCTGCGGCTCCTTGTACTCCTGCATGTCGCGGACGAAGCGGGCTTCGCCGATGGTGTTCCGGTTGTTCATCCAGAACTTGTCCTGATGGCGGATGACCCAGGAGCCTTCCGCCCGCAGCTGTGACGCATGGTCGATCGGCTCACACTGCCCCGGCGTGGTGCCGCTCTTCACACCGCCGCCCGCGCCCTGCTCGTTGCCGTGCACATGTTGCGTCTTCGAGCGGAAAATCATCGCGCGCTGGCGGGTGAAGCGGACGGAATTGGCGAAATTTGTGTCGTGCCCGACCAGATCGTGGATGTTGTAGGGCACCGGCACCATGACGTTGCCACGGGGCGTCAGGCACACATCCGGTAACAGCGAGACCACCCGTGCTTCCTCGGTGTCCCGCAAGGCCTCGCGTGGCTGTTTTGTGGCCCAGGGCTGCGGATATTCCGGATCGCCCTTCTTTTCCGGTGCAATGCCGGCCAACGATCCGGGGGTGAGGAGGGACGAAAGGCTCATGTACGCGACTTAGCGTGGAATATCTGCGATGTCACCGCGCCAGCATGTCCAGCCTGCCCGCCATACGATCAGGACGGTTTGCCAACGCGGCGTGTGAGCGTTTGCCTGCGCTCGGCATCGGCAGGCGCGTTGACGCCGGGAAAAATATTCTGCTGCAGCCAGATTTCGGACGCCTCAGCCAGAATATGCAGCTGCGGCAACATCTCGAGCTTGCGCATACTGGTCAGAACAGCCGCGCCGCCAAGCTGTGGCGCAGGAACGAAATAGATCATTTCCGATTCGGTGATTGGGCCGAAACGGCGCAGCGCTGCGGCGGCGATATCTTTTCCCTTGTCGTCGATCAATTCTGCCGGATAGCGGGCGCCAACCGCGATGGACCGTTCGATGATGACATCATCGGACAGGCGCTGGCCGGTATTTTTGTCGATCCAGCCAGCGTTTTTCTCAATGTCCGTGGCGCGCTCGCCATGCAACCATAAATTCATCAGACCTTTTCGCTCCCGGTTCCAGATCACCAGATGCGGGAAACATGAACGTTCGACGACAGCGAGATCGCGTGGCCGATAATCTCCATCCTCGGCAAATATCTTCTCAAGCAACGGATCGAAATGTATTGGATCGGTTATCCACGACCGCCCGCCATTGCATGTGCCGGTGCCATATTCGACCCAGAATTCAATGAGCGCACGCGGCACGCGGTCGCGGTGCTGCTCCGCTTCCGCACGGCTCAGCAGGCGGCCGCCCTGCGGCGCACCCATCTCCTGCACCAGTTTTTTAATATCGGGACCAGCCATTCCAGTTCCTTTCTCGGCGTCAGGCAATCATGTCGCAGTCGGCAAGCCAGACCTTCATCAGCGGACAGCCGCGCTTCTGCAAATCTTCAGCATGCGCTTTCAATTCTTTTTGTTTGCTGCGCCAACTGGATCCAATGCTGCTGTTCACAGGGCCGTCGCCCATGCCAACTACATCAGACGGATTGCCACCTGCAATCATGTCGACGCGGTGTATTGCATGCAGGCCGGTTGGATTCGTCAGCGGATGAAAAAGATCGGCGGGATTGCCACCGGCGCGCAGAAAGTCAGCCCGGGCCTGCGCTTTCGCTGCTTCGGAAGCAGCGATGGATGAAGGCGAGGTTCGAGTCGCCATATTGTTCAAGACCTGGTCCGGCGACATGCTGTTCAAACCGTCCTGCTGCATCTTCAGTTGATCCTGCCACTCTTTGTAATTTTGGTGCGGCTTGAAGCAGAAGAGTTTTGTCGGACAATCATCATCGATGCGGACATTATCGTCAGGCTTGGGCAAGGGGCGCGGGCGCGGCAGGGGCGCTGGTGTTGGCCCCGGTTCTTCGTTTGGTTTGGGCTTGGGGCCGCCGGTGGGCGGGCGTGGCGTGGGAGCGGGCGCAGGCGGCCGGGGCACGGGTGGGGCAGGCCGCACCGGGGGCATGGGGCGGACGAACGGCATAGGCCGCACAAGCGGTGCAAACGGTGCCAATTGCGCATAAACGCCATTGAGTTGAAACGTCGCCGGATCCGCATCCGTCATGGTTGCGCCCGACGCCCTCGCCTGCTGCACACTGCCCGGCACAGGGTCGGTGTGCTCCGGTTCCTTATAGGTTTTCGTGTCACGCACGAAGCGCGCGTCGCCGATGGTGTTCCGGTTGTTCATCCAGAACTTGTCCTGATGGCGAATGATGTGTGATCCCTCGGCGCGGACCTGCGCTGCATGCTCGATGG
>JBOFFO010000399.1:0-5503 GCA_051648665.1 Beijerinckiaceae bacterium
CGGCCTTCAAGGTAGCAGCCGGCGTGCAAGTTGAAACGCCGATTCATATAGCGATGGTCGCGCCGGGGCATGATGCGTATTTTGTCAATGACCGCGTTATCGTCGATGTTGGCGCTGGCGCGTCGGTGACTGTGGTGGAAAGCCGTTTTGGCGAGAACGGCGTTGCCAATCTGTTTAATACCCTCGTCGAATTCCGGCTTGGCGATGGCGCAACGGTCGAGCATGTGCGGCTCGATACGCCCGGAGATCAGGCGACATCATTTTCAACACTCGCGGTGTCGCTGGGACGTAAGGCCGTGTTCCGGTCGCGGTGTGTGCCGGGTGGCGCGCTGTCTCGTCAGCAGGTGTTTGCGCGGTTTGAAGGCGATGGGGCGCGTCTCGATATTGGTGGTGCAACCCTGTTGCGCGGCAACCAGCATCACGATGTGACGCTCGTTGTGGACCACATCGCGCCGCATGGCGAAAGCCGCGAACTGTATCGCACGGTGCTGGATGACAGTGCGACCGGTGTTTTTCAGGGCCGCATCAATGTGGCGAAAGATGCGCAGAAAACCGATGGCCGCATGGCGTCGAATGCGCTGATGCTGTCCGACAATGCTACGATGAACAACAAGCCCGAGCTTGAAATCTTCGCGGATGATGTTCAATGCGCGCATGGGGCGACATGCGGTGCGCTCGATGATGAATTGTTGTTCTATCTGATGGCGCGCGGCATTCCGCGCCGTGAGGCGGAAGCGCTGATGGTTGAGTCTTTCGCCGGCGCCGCGCTGGAAGCCATTGCGCATGAAGGTCTGCGGGAGGCGCTGATGGCGCGCGTCACGCACTGGCTACAGCAGCGGGCATAATCAGCATGAGCGTGCAGTTTAAGCCTTATGATGTTGAAGCTGTCCGGCGGGATTTTCCCATTCTGTCGCGTCAGGTTTATGGCAAGCCGCTGGTGTATCTGGATAACGGCGCATCGGCGCAGAAACCGCGCGCTGTCATCGCGGCCATGACGCATCTCATGGAGAATGAGTATGCGAATGTGCATCGTGGGCTGCATTTTCTCGCCAATGCTTCCACGGAAGCCTATGAGGGCGCGCGCGAGAGTGCGCGAAAATTTCTCAACGCCCGCCATGCAGAGGAAATTATTTTCACGCGCTCGGCTACGGGTGCGTTGAACACGGTTGCATCGTCGCTGGGCCGTCATCTGGAGATCGGGGAGGGTGATGAAATCATTCTTTCTATCATGGAGCATCACTCCAATATCGTGCCGTGGCACTATTGGCGCGAGCGGCATGGTGCGGTTATCAAATGGGCGCCGGTTGATGATAACGGGAATTTTCTGCTCGATGCATTTGAAAAGCTGATCACTCCGCGCACCAAGGTCGTGGCGATCACGCATATGTCGAACATGCTCGGCACGATCACGCCGCTGGCGGAGATCGTGCGGATTGCCCATGCGCATGGTATTCCCGTTGTCGCTGACGGTTCGCAGGGCGCGGTGCATTTGACTGTCGATGTGCAAGCGCTTGAAGTCGATTTCTATGCTTTCACCGGCCACAAGGTGTACGGACCGACCGGGATCGGCGTGCTTTACGGCAAGAAGGAATGGCTGGAAAAATTACCGCCCTATGAAGGCGGCGGCGAGATGATTGATCTCGTGACTGAGGATCGCGTCACCTACAACGCGCCGCCGCACCGTTTCGAGGCGGGCACGCCACCCATTGTCGAGGCGGCAGGGCTTGGTGCGGCGCTCGAATATATGATGGCGCTGGGGCGTGAAAACATTGCAGCGCATGAGCATGATCTTGGGCAATATGCGCAGCAACGTCTGGCGGAGATGAATTCCATCCGCATTTTTGGCCGTGCAAAAGACAAGGGCGCCATCATCGCGTTTGAAATGGCGAATGCGCACGCGCATGATGTGGCAACCATTATTGACCGCGCTGGCGTTGCGGTGCGCGCCGGCACCCATTGCGCCATGCCGCTGCTGGCGCGCTTCGGGGTGACTTCGACGTGCCGGGCTTCGTTCGGGCTTTACAACACGCGCGATGAGGTCGATGCGCTTGTGGCGGCCTTGCGCAAGGCCGAAACACTGTTCGGGTGAGGTGGGATGATGAATGCCGATGCTGCCGAACTTGAACCGAACCGTCCCGATGTGGCGGCAAGTGGATTGCCGCCGGAGGAAATCGACCGGCTGACCGATGATATCATTGCGGCGCTCAAGACCGTGTATGATCCGGAAATTCCCGCCGACATTTATGAACTGGGCCTCATCTACCGGGTCGATATCGGCGATGATAAGCTGGTGACCATCGACATGACGTTGACGGCGCCGGGGTGTCCGGTGGCGGGCGAAATGCCGGGCTGGGTGGAAAATGCGGTCAGTGCCGTGCAGGGCGTGTCCGGCGTCAAGGTGAACATGACGTTCGATCCGCCGTGGGACCAGTCGCGCATGAGTGACATGGCGCGCGCCGCGCTCGATATGTGGTGAGTGGCGGCTAGAGCGAAATTCGATCCGGCTGAATTAGATCGTTCGCTCAATTTTTTCGTTTTGAAGCATTTTCTTTCGATCAATCCGTGTCCGTTTAACCGGAAAATACGCTAAGCCAGCGCAAATTCGCGGGCGAGCAGGCCCATCAGCACATCATCGTGCCACGCATCGCCGACATGGGCCGATTCCCGCTCCCGGCCTTCCTGCTTGAAGCCGACTTTTTCATAGGCGCGGATGGCGCGGGTATTGAAGGCCAGCACGCGCACGGAGATGCGGTGCAGGTTCAGGCGCTCAAACGCGAACCCGCACACTGCGCGCACGGCCTCTGTGCCATAGCCATGGCCGAGCGCCGTCTTGTCGAGAATGGCAACGGCAATGCTGGCGCGCATGTCGGAATCGACGGCATTGTCGAGCGCCACCTCGCCGATGGCGCGGTCATCGCGGGCAATCACCCAGGCGGCCGGGTGCGCGGCGATACGGGCCACCCAGCTTTCCGCCGCATCACGGCCGAAGGGGGCAAGCCGGCTGATGTCCGCACCAAGCAGACGGTAAATCTCCGGATCGCGGCCCATCGCAAGCCGGGCCTCGACATCGGCCGGCTGCGGCGCACGCAAGCTTAGCCGTGGCGTGCGCAGGATTGGCAATGGATTGGGTACTTTCACGAATCATGCCCCATCTGTTCCCGTTCATTGGGCGGTGCGGGGCGGGTTTTGTCCAGCGCGGGCAAGGCTGCCCTCAGGGTTTTGCAGAGGCGCAGCGTTGGCAGGGCTGTCACGAATGCTTATATTTGTGCTGATACGGTTGAACGACCCCGGACCTTGAACCCGGCGGGAGGAGCCAGCAATGAGCGCAGAAAAGCGCAAGTTTCAGGTGATGTCAGTGACGGAGGCTGCTGCGCAGCGGGTCCGTGACATCATTGCCAACGCAGACAATCCGGTGGCCGGTTTGCGTGTCGGCGTGAAGAATGGCGGCTGCGCCGGCATGGAATACACGCTCGAATATGCCACCGAGCAGAAGCCGTTCGAGGATGTCATCGAGGACAAGGGCGTGCGCCTGTTTATCGATCCGAAGGCGGTGCTGTTCCTGTTCGGCACAGAAATGGATTTTCGCACCGACAAGCTGGCGGCGCAGTTTGTGTTCAACAATCCCAATCAGGTGTCAGCCTGCGGGTGCGGCGAATCCGTCGAGATCAAGCCGGCTGATCCGGCCGTTCTGGCGGCCGAATAGGCGCGGGCCTGCATCATGGATGCGGCGGCAATCCGTGATGTATTCAGTCCCTTCGGTCCGGTGCGCGCCCGGCGCATGTTTGGCGGGTACGGCATTTTCAGTGGCGACGTCATGATTGCGCTGGAGATCGATGGCGAGATTTTTCTCAAGGCCGATGCGCAAAGCGAGCCGTATTTTCTGGCAGCAGGGTCGCAAGCCTATGTCTATCGTAAGGCGAAACGGCCATTCGTCATGTCTTATTGGCAGTTGCCGCCGGAAGCGCTCGACGATCCTGATGTGTTGCGGCAATGGGCGCTACGCGCCCGTGACGCGGCCTTGCGCGGCGCCAGCCAGAAAAATCATTAAAGCGAGCGGTGCTTAAGCGGATTTTGCCAGCGGGGCCGGCATCATCTCGGTTTCGGTATCGATGGTGCGGTCACGGCCCTCGCGCTTGGCGCGGTAGAGGCAGCGGTCCGCGCGTTCGATCAGCGTTTCCGGCGTATCGTCCATGCGGAATTGCGCCACACCGATCGAGGTTGTGACGCGCCCAAGGGACTGGCCGGATGATTTTTTCACCAGCTCGTTGGCGCGCAGTGTTTCTCTGATCTGGTCAGCCAGTATCTTTGCCTGCGCCAGATCATGATTGGGCACGATCACGGCAAATTCCTCGCCACCATAACGGGCGGCCAGTCCACGCGGCGGCACATGCCCCTGAATGGTTGAAGCCACCAGACGCAAGACTTTATCGCCATCCGCATGGCCGAATGTGTCGTTGAATTTCTTGAAATGATCGATGTCGACCATCAGCAGTGAGAAGATGCGGTTGTTGGTGACAGCACTCTTGCAAATGCCCTGCAGGGTCTTGTCGAACGCCTTGCGATTGCCGACTCCTGTCAGCGGATCCGTGAGCGATTCATTGACGGCGGACGATAGCGCCGTGCGCAGTGACTGGATTTCATCCTGCCTTTGCCGCAGCGTGCGTTCGAGGGCGCGATTTTCTGCAATGGCGGTGCGGGTCGCGTCTTTCAAAGAAGCAACGGTGCGGCGCAGGAGATCCCGGTCCATTTCCCCTTGAAGGGTGGAGGAAATCTGGCTCAGGGATTGATCGTAGCTGGCGCTGCCGCCCAGCGCGCGGGCGAGCAGATCGCAGGCCTTGTCGATTTCAACGATCATTTTCTCCGGATCGATGACTTGCCGGTCGGAATCGCGGGGCGGTTCAGACCGGGACGCCGCGGGCGCAGGCTCTGCTGGCGCGGGCTGCGCTTGCGCGGGCTCTGGCGCAGGGGCGTCACCCGGCTTTTTCTCGCCTTGCCTGTTGCGGATGTACCCCATCAGCAAGGCGTCGACTTCGCGCGGGCCGATGGGCTGCCGGCGCGCCATGATGGCGTCCATCGTGGCGATGAGGCTGCGGTTCTGGCCGGACATATAGTGGTGCCAGACTTCAAAGGCGCGCGGCGTTGCTGGTGATCCATGCGCCTCCATGAAATCCAGGATGCGCCGGGCCCGCTGATGGGAGGCAATATGATCCGGTTCAGACGTCATCGCCTAAACATTCTCGCAGGTCCGCTCCCGCAGGGCGCGGGACAATCAGCGCGCAACAAAGCACGGCGGCCTAAAGGATTCCCTAAATGAATCCCCTCAAGCCTGTGAACGGACCCGCACGGGCCGCATCAGGAATGAGGGGACATGGTCCCCTAGGCCCAGCACCTTGCCATCATCCTCGGCGTCCCGTTGCCGGTCAGGCTTGCGGTTGCGTTCCGGTTTCTGGTCTGACCGGCTCTCCGAACGGGAATCGCCAAATCGCGGCGCATCCGCAGAGTC
>JBOFFO010000400.1:0-4055 GCA_051648665.1 Beijerinckiaceae bacterium
CGGCACGAGCAACACACGCACCATTTTGGAAGTGTTGCTGCCCGCGTCTGTCCCGTCGATTATTTCCGGCTTGCGGGTATCAGCAGGCCTGGGCTGGCAGTCGCTTGTGGGTGCGGAGTTGATTGTTGCCGCCGCCGGCGTCGGCTTCATGATGGTGCAGGCGCAAGGCAATGTGCAGACGGCTACCGTCATGTCCGGCATGGTCGCGATTGGCGTGGTTGGCATGCTCATCGATGTTCTGCTGCGGCAGGGCGAATCCTGGTTGCGCCGCCGCCGCGGCCTTGAAGCCTGAGGACCACACGCTATGGGATCCATCCAGTTCAAAAATGTCGACAAATTTTTCGGCGGAAGCGGCGGCGTTAAAGCACTCGACAACATCAATCTCGAAATTGGCGAAAAAGAATTTGTCGCGATTGTCGGTCCGTCCGGCTGCGGCAAGACCACATGCCTGCGCATGGTGGCAGGCTTCGAGCCAGCCAGCGCCGGAATCGTCAGCGTTAATGGCAAGGCGGTGACATCACCAGGCCCCGACCGGGCCGTTGTGTTCCAGCAGTTCGCCCTATTCCCTTGGAAAACCGTGAGGCAGAACATCGATCTGGGCCTGCGCAACAAAAATTTGCCGGAAAACGAACGCGCCGAGCTGATTGTCGGCGCACTGAAATTGATGAACCTCGAAACGCATGCGGATGCGTTTCCCCATCAGCTGTCCGGCGGCATGCAGCAGCGTGTCGCCATCGCGCGCGCCTATGTGCTCGATCCTGATGTATTGCTGATGGATGAACCTTTTGGCGCACTGGATGCACAAACCCGTGTGGTGATGCAGGAAGAATTGGTGCGCCTCGCGCGCCGCAACCCACGCACCGTGTTGTTCATCACCCACGCTGTCGAAGAGGCCGTCTATCTGGCCGACCGTGTCGCCATTATGACCCGCAGACCCGGCCGCATCAAGGAAGTGCTCGACATAAAATCCGTGCGCGAAGCCGAGAAATGGGACCAGCACGCCAAAATTGAAGATGTCATGGATATGGAATCCTTCGTCCACCTGCGTACCCATATCTGGAAATCACTGCGTGAAGAAAAGGCAGCACAGAGCGTTTGATGACAACGGACATGCCTCGCCTGACTCGTGACCTCACGGAACCCGAACCGATTCCGGACGCTGGCATTGCGCGTGCCAATGAGCTGATGCGCACGGGCAGGCTCTTCCGCTATGGAGAGATGGGTGCAGACCAGCTTGACGCATCCCTGCTGGAGCAGGAGTTCGCGGCGTTCGTCACTCGCAAATATTGCGTGGCCGTTAATTCTGGCGGCGCAGCGCTCTTTCTGGCCCTAAAAGTCGCCGGAGTGAAGCCGGGCGACTCGGTGCTTGTCAACGGTTTCACACTTGCCCCTGTGCCCGGCGCCATTCTTCATGCGGCGGCCAATCCTGTGATTGTCGAAATCGGTTCCGATTATGTGATCGACTGCGACGACTTGAGAAATAAAGCCCAGACCTCAGGCGCAAAAGTGCTTTTGCTGTCGCACATGCGCGGCCATATCGCCGACATGGACAAGGTCATCGCAGCCTGCCACGATCTCGGCTTGCTGCTTGTGGAAGATTGCGCCCATGCAATGTGCGCCACATGGCGTGGCAAGCCCATCGGCACATTTGGCGCTTCCGCTGGTTTTTCAGCCCAAACCTACAAGCATCTCAATGCGGGTGAAGGCGGATTCTTCGTAACTGATGATGATACGATGGCGGCGCGCGCCATTCTTCATTCCGGCAGTTACATGTTGCACGGCCAGCATCTCAGCACTCCCGGTGCAGCCGCGCTCGCCACATACGCCGAACATGTCCCGAATTTCAGTATGCGCTTGACTGCGCTGGCAGCCGCGCTCATCCGGCCACAACTCGCAGAATTGCCGCGTCGCGTGGCGCGTTGGAACGCCATTCATGACCGCATCGCCGCAGGACTTGCCATCTCTCAGCATGTCCGCCTGCCGCAGCGCCCGCCCCATGCCCGCTATTCCGCAACCTCCGTGCAATTTTCCTTACCGGGTTTGTCAACGGCCGAAATTCTGACTGTCATAAATGCAGCAAAGGAGCGCGGATTGCCTGTTAAGTGGTTTGGCCACGACAGCCAGATTGGTTTTACAAGTGCACCGCGCCACTGGGTCTATGCCGGCTCACAGGGAACACTATCCCGCACGCATACTGTGCTCGCCACCCTGTGTGACATCCGCACGCCAGTCACACTGACCGACGAAGAATGCGACCTGATTGCGCAGATCATGCGCGAGGTCATCGAAACCGTAGTGACGGCGCAAGCCGGAACAGGTGCACCAGGCCGGACGGACACACTCCGCGCGGCATCATAATCAAGCAGGGAGAATGACATGAAGCGCTTACTCGCAGGGGCAGCCTTTGCCACCGCCTTGACGATGCAGATGACTCCGGCAACCGCACAAACCGCGATTGGCGTCAGCTATCAGCCATCGCTGTATTGGGCATTGCCGTTTCACTACGCCACCGTGAAAGGCTGGTGGAAGGATGTCGGCCTTACACCGAATTTTACGACATTCCCGGCTGGCGCGCCGCAGATCGCCGCAGCGCCGTCAAAATCTTGGGATGTTGGCGGTACAGGATCTGTACCAGCTGTGCTTGGTGCAGTCCGCTTTAACATCTTGACCATTGGCATTACCAACGATGAATCCAAAACGAATGCCATGATGGTGCGCGGCGACAAGTTCGACGCCATCAAGGCAAATCCGCAAAGCCTGAAGGGCCAGCGCCTGCTGTTGACCACCAATTCAACTGTGGACTACGCATCGCGTAAATGCCTCGTAAAAATGGGCCTTGCTGCCAATGACATGCAGTTTGTCAATTTGGGCCAGGCACAGATCATCACCGCACTGACGTCCAACAATGGCGATATCGCCGGCGTGTGGGCGCCCAACACTTACACATTGGAAGACCGTGCGGGCGCCAAATATCTCTGTTCTGGCGCTGATGCGGGCGCAATTGTGCCCGGTGCATTGATCGTGCGCGCCGACTTCGCCAAAGAACGGCCGGAGGATGTCGCGAAATTCCTCGCTGTGTTCTTGCGCGGCTGGTCTTGGGCCAAAGCAAACCCGGCAGAAGCGCGCACGCTCGCCCTCGACTTCTACAAGCAGGGCGGACTTGAAGTCACCCCGCGTGCAATGGATCAGGAGTTCGCTCTGCGCCCGACATTTGGCCTCGATGAACAGCTCAAACTGTTGAACCGCGGTGCTTCCGGCTCAACGGTTGACGGATGGTTTTCTGAAATCGGCAAGTTCATCACCGAGGTTGGCACTATTCCATCGAACCCGGATGCCAAAAGCTATGTCACCGATGAATTCATGAAGAAGGTTGCGACTGATCCAAAACTCAAAGCCTTCGCGACCGAATTCGACAAAAAGTAATCCAATTTGATCCGGGCGGATACCGCCGCCCGGATCATCCAACCGCATTCCGCAGGATGAAATCATGGCTGTCACCTATCTGAAACGCGCAACCAAGACGCCAGAGACAGAAACAGAATCAGCCCGCAAGGTTGTGACCGAAATGCTGGCGGCCATTGAAGCGGGCGGTGAACAGGCTGTTCGCGATTACGCGCGCAAACTCGACAAGTGGGACGGCCCGATTTTGCTCGATCGCGACATGATTGCAGCACACATCGGTGACGTGCCGCAATCCGTAAAAGATGACATCACGCTCGCTGCCGAGCAGGTGCGGAAATTCGCGGAAGCCCAGCGCGACTCTGTGAAGGATTTTTCGCTTGAGATCGCCCCCGGTCTCCAACTCGGCCAAAAGCTTGTTCCGGTCAATACCGCTGGATGCTACGTGCCAACCGGACGCTATGCCCACATCGCATCGGCCTACATGTCCGTCGCAACGGCAAAAGCAGCGGGCGTAAAGACTGTCGTTGCCTGCTCTGCACCTTTCAAAGGCGGAAATATTCACCCGCATGTGCTTTATGCGATGACCGTCGCAGGTGCGGACATGATCATGTGCCTTGGCGGTGTTCAGGCCATTGCTGCGATGACGTTCGGTC